>DATHYB010000068.1:0-8755 GCA_035459365.1 Candidatus Limnocylindrales bacterium | reverse complement strand
GAGTTTTTTCTTATGCTTCATTTTGGGCTAATCGATCTGTTGCAACCGGGTTTGCAGCTACTGGCACGCCGTGCTCGCGCAGGATGTTCAGCAGCTTCTTTTGGATCTTGGCGGGATGATGCAGATCGTGGATCACCAAGTCTCCAACAAAGGTTTGCATAGTTATTGTACCAAATCCAAGCAATGTTTCCTGCAGGCCGGCAACTTCGTAGTTTACCATCTGAATTTGGTTCAGGCCCATATCAACGACGCTGCGGCTAAATAAGCCCTTTTGCGTGATCTGAATCAGCCGCTGGTCTGTAACCACAAAGACACTGTAGTGCCAGCTCATCCAGGATGGAATAAACAGGATGACACCAAGCAGGATACTGGCAATCAGACTACCGAAGAAAAATGGAATTGAAGGTAAATTGTCCGGCTGCAGATACGTCAGTGCGAGCGTATACACCGGACCGACGAGCCAGGCCACCATGCCAATGATCAGCCCCTTCCGCATCACAATCGGGTGCTTGCGGAATACATAGAGGACTTCCTCGTCGTCGAATTGGTCTGCAAAGTATTTATAAGATTTTGCCATAGTGATTAATCATTACCATTATGGCAGATACCCTCTGAGATAGGAATAGGCAGGCCGTGGTGCCCCCGAACGGACTCGAACCGCTAGCTTCTCCTTAGGACGGAGTTGTTTTATCCATTGAACTACAGGGGCGCACCTCACTATTAAAGCTTAAAAGCAAGTAGCTCGCAAATACTGACCAGAGTCTATTTATAGGAACCAGTGTTATTTGGCAGCGGCACGGGGTGATCCAGACCATTTTTTAGATCCGTAAACGTTTCGTCACTGTCGACTGCAAAGCCGCACAGTGTATTGAAGCGCGACGTATCTACCTTAAGCTGATCTTCGATTTCGAGACGGAATGATGGCGCGCTCCGCAGATCATCACGGGGGTTCTCGATAGACCCTTCCTCGTACCCGATATTGTTTCGCCAAGAAAGTGGGCCGGTCACGTTACCTGAAGCATACACTGCTACGGAGCCGCTGGCGCCATAATTACAAGCATCTTTGTCCGGCTTAGCGGAGTTCGTCAGTCCGATGATACGAACTTCCTTGAATTCATTTCCAGGAGTTGATACGGTTCCCAGATAGACGCCTTCACCTTCAAGAAGTTCGGCATTCGCAGCACCGGGACTACTAAATCCAACAGTTTGTTGACCAACAACAGGCTCCTGATCACCAAAAACAGCATCGGCAGGCACCGCCGGAAGGACAAGAAATTCATCAGACGCTTTATTATTCTCGTCTACTTTCAAGAGTGCCCAATCAGAATGTCCGATGACAGAGATGGCGGTGACTGGTACGGCATACTCAGATCCTCCAGGTAATTCTGCAGTCTGAACACCATAAGTATTCGAATCCGCCTCCACTATATCCATAGCCTGGCCCTGGGGCGTGGTTCCTCCTAAATAACCGCCCTTTGAGTAGCCGGAGTAATTGAAACAATGAGCAGCTGTAATAACATAGTGTTCATCGCCATCAGTAATCTTGGTACCCGAGCATGACGGCGACCAAGCATAGTTCGATCCCTTCGGACGGCTGAACAGCTTGACTGCCGCCCCTTCCAACTGAGTCCGCAAATCAGTAGATACAAGCCGGCCAGCACCGGGGAGCTTGTCCACATCTTCGAGTCCTCTTCCGAGCACGGTATCAGTCGCTATATCGAGTTCTGTTGCGGTAAGACCAGCTAACCTCTCAAGTTGGTCCTCCTGGAGTGCTATGCTCTTTTCGAGCCTTTCTATCTGCTGGTCCTTTTCGTTTAGCCTGTGACCTACAACCCCTAAGCTTGCTAATGCAAGTGCGCTTGCAAGTACTTTTGTCTGCAGGCTGTAGCCAGCCGTCTCAGCAGTTGGCATCGAGAGGTTTATATGGGTCTCACTCATGTATATATGATATAATATTTAGAAGTATTTTGCAAGGATGAGCTGTATTATGCTCAATATAAAAAGAATCGCCCCTGGTGGGACGATTCTGGTTGTGTATCAATCGGAATTATTTGGTGTTGTCGCCCTTTTTCTTGGTGCGGCCGCCCTTTGACTGGATCTCTTTTTTCTTGTTCTCGGGCATACTTGCAAATCCTTGGTTTCCTGCCATAGTGGTTCTCCTCTACTTCTTGGTTACCATTTTCTACTCGCGTACCGGGTAGCAATTTCTACTGTACGGCCGGCCAGAAAAATAAGCAGTAAGGATTTGTACATATTGAAGAACAACACCCGGCAGAGTTTGACCTTCGAAAAGCCTATTTTTGCCGGGGCTGCGTAAACTTCTCGTGGACGGTCTCGTAGTCGTACAGTTCGCTGTCCGAGAACCAGTGCGAAATCTCTTTGGCTGCTTCTGCACTGTCGGCGGAAGCATGGATGATGTTAGCGACGCCCTTACCGGTGCTCGAAGCTTGGCCATAGCTGACGTGAGCATAGTCGCCGCGGATCGTTCCCGGCAAGGCACTTTTCGGTTCGGTACCGCCGACCATTTTACGGACGGTTTCGACGGCGTCGACGCCTTCGAGGACCATAGCGATGACCGGACCGTCCTGCATGGTGGCCATTTGGCTCTCAAAAATCTCTTCGCCCTTGCGGGTTTTCAGCGTACCGATACCTTCGTAGTGGTCAAAGTAGTGTTGGTAGTCCGGTTGCAGCATCTTGGCACCAACAATCTTGAACCCGGCACGTTCGAAGCGGGTCAGGACTTCACCGACGATGCCGCGCTGCACGGTGTCTGGCTTGAAAATGATCAGGGTTCGTTCCATGTGTGTAGTTCCTCGTTAGTTTGGGCAATTGTACCAGATTCATCACCTCCGTGCCACCTCAGGTGCTACAATAAGCCTATGCTTTACGCCAAAATGAAAACTGACTTTTTGGAGCACATGGAAATCGAGCAAGGCCGCTCGCAGCGCACTATCGCCAATTACGATCATTACTTAACGCGGCTGCATGATTTTGCCGGTGATATTGAAATAAAAGACATTACTCCCGATCTGATACGGAAGTGGCGGCTATGGCTGAACCGTCTCGGTACCTATGACTCGGATGAATTACAAAAAAATACTTTAAACTACCACCTAATTGCCCTGCGCAGCTTCCTCAAATTTTGCGCGAAACGGGACATCCCTGCCCTGCCGGCTGACAAGATTGAGCTCGCCAAAACGGTACGCAAGCAAGTGACGTTTTTGAATGAAGATGAACTCGTTCGCTTGTTTGAACAGCCTGACCTGAGCACCATTGCCGGGCTGCGGGACCGGGCAATCCTGGAACTGCTCTTTAGCAGCGGCCTGCGTGTCTCAGAACTGGTCGCGCTCGACAAAGACCACATTAACCTCAAGCGCCGTGAATTCACCGTCCGCGGGAAAGGCCAAAAGGACCGGCCGATTTTTATCAGCCAGACTGCTGCAGAATGGGTACAGCTCTACATGGACAAGCGCGAGGACAACACCAAACCGCTGTTCGTGCGCTACGGCGGCCGTAAAACCGTCGACAACAGTGGCAACTATCATCGCCTGACTGCGCGCAGTATGCAGCGGCTGGTCGCCCACTATGCGCTTATGGCCGGCATTACTAAGCACGTTTCGCCGCATACTTTGCGCCACTCGTTTGCTACCGACCTGCTTATGAATGGAGCTGACCTGCGGTCCGTGCAAGCCATGCTGGGGCACAGCAATATCGCCACGACGCAGATCTACACGCACGTTACCGATCCCCACCTCAAGGACATGCACGAGCGCTTTCATAATAAGCGCGTCGCCTAGTCCGACTTCACGCCTATCTTTGTCGTGCTGACTAAATCGAGGCGAATATGCGCCTAGTTACAGGTGTACTCTTCGGCTATGGTCCGCAAGATGTTGTCAAGGGCAGCTTCGTTTTCGGCAGATGTGAATTTACCAGTACTGGCGATGCCCTGCAGGTATGAATACTCGAGGTTATCGGGATTGATTCCGATGGTAAAAATGGTGATGCCCGCGTCCTTCATGGCACGGGCAGTATTGAGAACCAAGTCTTTGTTCTCTGTGGTTTCACCGTCTGATATCAGTACGAGGACTTTATTGGCATCCAGACGTCCGCCCGTCAATACTTGGTTTGATTTTTGGAGCGGTGGTACGTAATAGGTGCCATACAGCTCTGGCATTTTATCTATAGCAGCTAACAACGCAGACGTACTATCTGTAAGAGGCTGATACACGGTTGCATCGGTCGCAAAACCAATGATTGCTTCGTTATTCAAAATTCCGACATTCGTATTTTGGACAAACTCTTTGGCGACTTCGTTCAGCTTCTGGCGGCGGGTACCCGTCTCCCACTGCTTACGCATAGACAAGGATATATCGAGCGCCAGAACGATATCGTTCTTAGTCGTACAGGGGGGATTATAGGTAGCTGATTTACACAGAGGGTTGGTGGTCGTATCTTGACCGACGATATCACCCGGGATACTGAACGATTTACTCTCAGGAATGACACTGAAGCGCTTGCAAAGTGAACTGCCAGATTGGATCGCCTGCTCGCTGGTCACGCCACCATCGGCAAGGAGTGACACCCGGACCTGCATCCGGCGCAGGACGTTCTGAGCTTTTCCTGTTGCATCAATCCGCGCCTGGGCACCTTGGAGCCGCAGCGGCGCTCCGGCAGCGTCCTTCGCAGATACGGTAAAGGTACCGCCCTTGTATATCGAACTGAAGCGCATCGCATATTCAGTCGATCCGCCAACGTTGATCATATCTATATCACAGCCGTCGATCGTACAAGCCATCGCCCGGACGGCGCCACGTGGACCGGCATAATCGACAGTCTGCGTATGCGTCACCCGTGTGGGGTACAGGAAGAATGCCTTTTGGTTGGCCAGCAATACATCGCGCTTAATCACACCTGGCCCAGTTGGCACAATATCTACCCGCAGCACCCCGAATGGACAATTCCAGCCCCCGGCAGCATTCTTGGGAAATGAACCAGTCGTCGGTATTGTTGCCGTAGTACTGCAGCCGGTCGTTGACGCCGGACGCTCAGTGGCACGCCAATTGATGTGAATCCGGTTCACCAGGCCGCCGGCCGGCTTTATAGGGATAGTCACCGACTTTCCTTCTGAAGCTAGGGACTGTTGAATATCAGGCAGTTTGGTCGTAACAAGCAAACAGGTATACTCCACATTGTTAGCGGCGTCTATCCTGGGATCGGCGGGGTATGGGTTACCGGGGGTGGGATTATTGTCAGGCGGTTGCGGCTTCGTTTCGCAGTCGTCTTTCTCCTGAACTTCCTTGCCAGCTTGTAAGGCTTTGAATATTGTGTAGCGGGCGTCGTTGATACCGCTCTCTGCCGCAAAAAAGGCCTGCTGACTGAGTTGTCGGTCGAGTGTTTGGACCTGCTCGCGCCGCGACAACTGGGCAAACCCGAGGACAATCAGCGTGATGACAACCATGAGTACCATGGTTACCATGATAGATACGACTCCCTGCTCTGATTGACGGCGTCCCTCAAGAATATTCATGCTTATCCTTAGTTTACTCTCTTTTTGACACTTGTCGAAAGCTCAGATACGGCACAGAACTGCGCACCGCTGACAAGGCGGCAACGCAGGTCGTCTTTGGCATACACGGCTGTGTTTGAGGGGTCATATTCTTCGCAACTATTTTTACCTGAAGCCGGGTTCGTCGTCGACGGGCTGCACAGTAAATCATTGTCACCATAGACAACTTTGACGGTTATGGCATAGACTCCATCATCTTCATCAATAGACAATTTATTGAGCCGCATATGCTGGCCGAGCAGCTCACGGGGATTGTTGAGCGGCACGAGCGGTTGCGCCGGGTTACGGTCCACTCTCGTCATAGCCGTAGTCTTGATCGCCCGCGTGTTAGTTGAACAGCCGGTGATATTATCGGAAACGAGCCCGTAGCGGCTTTGCAGCAGCGTAGAATCTGGAGTATCGCTGACCTGCCGGTTCTCGACAAAACTGTAGCGCTTGGAGTCGCCGATACAGTACCCAAAGACTGGTGGATTGGGAGCGGTCGGGCTGGCAAATGGCACCGATATATCATTGGAGGTCAAGATATATACCGTACCAGCATTAAACTGAACTGACCGCGAAATGTCATCCATAATCGCTCGGGCAGTGCTCTGCGTCTGGTTACTTATGACGCCCTTGTAGTATTGCTTGGCAAAACGCAGCACGGCGGCGCTGACCGCGATCAGTATTACTGAAAAAATCATGGTGGCGATCAAGAGCTCAATGATCGTAAAGCCACGCTGGCTGTGTTTCTGGCTCATGAGCAGACCGTTTTAGTTACTATATCAACAGCCGATTGACGACCGGCAGCTCCTATCGTCACAAGGGAAAATAGGTCATTCGTGCCGCTTTGGAAGCAGATTGAAACGCCGCCGGCAGGATTGACCACACCGGCTGCAATATTAGCATTGATCTGCCCCGCCCCAACTTGCTGCGTTTGATTTCGGGAAGTGCCTGGAATAGCCACAACGTTGACCTGCTGCGAACTGTCCGCTGAGCCGAGCGAGCTGATGCTGGATACAAAGCCTACCGCCCCAATTTCCACTTTCGGGCATGCAGCTGTATCACATGTCCGATAATACATCTTGGTCACCTTGAGTCCGTTCAGCAGCCGTTTGGTGTCATGCATCGCCGGGTTACCGGCATCCGCCCCCAGCGCCGGAGCAACGACCTTTGGCCGGGCAGCCAGAAGGTTCAATACCGGGCTCGCATCAGAGCCGCTCAGCCCCGCCAGCGGATAGACGATAAACTGCTCAGGGTCGGGATCAGTACTATGGACGGCGAACTGCAGGACCTTGCCGAGGTACATGCATGACTGGTTCCTGCCTTGCGTGCTCGTGCCAGGTCCGACTGAAACCGTATCGAGCTTAACACCGCCACCCGTTTGGCGGCAGCGAAGGCTCCCGGTCGTCTGGTATTGCCCGGAAGCGACTTCATTCATCACAGCTTGGATCTGCGATTGAACTTCGCGGGAAGCTTGTTGGAACTGCGTATTATTCTGACGGCCGCTTATAAATGTTGCCGCACCAAGGAACAGCGCACTCGTAACGGAGAGTACAATCAAGGTTTCGACAATGGTAAAACCGCGCTCCTGGTTATCATAATAATCAAGGTTGATGCTATACACGACATAGGGCTGCGCCGAGCACAAGATAAGGTAGTACGAACTACAGGACGTGAGTAGTTGATGCACAGCGTCCAGTGCTTTATAGGAGCCCCAGTGACCCCATGGTGCCGCAGTAAACACGCTACCCTTCATAGTGACAAGTATACCATAAGCGTAATATTTTGAAGCCGTCATTATCCGAGGAATAACCGCAGATACCATCCGACTAAACGATCGCCGAACAATACCGTCACGAACAGTCCGGCAAGCAGGAATGGTCCAAATGGTAGATGACTAGTGCGGCTTGCCTTGCCCACCGCGAGCAGCGGTACGGCGATCAGTGTACCGAGCAGCGAAGCGATAAAAATAACGAGAAATGCCTTGCTGGCACTTCCCGCCAGAAGGCCAAGCACGATACCGAGCTTCACATCCCCGCCGCCGATCCAGCGGCCATCCGAAACTTGGAACAATACATAAAAGAGGCCGCTTCCTACAGCGACACCAAGCACCGCATGTATGACGGTCGGCAGTCCACCACCATACAAGACAGCCACAACCAGCACTTGCAGAACCGCAAGTCCGATGAGCGGAAAAACGATCTTATCGGGCAGCAGATACCATTTGAAATCGTAGATGGTGAGTGCCACAAAGCCGACCAGGAACACCAGCCAAAAGATAAAGAGAACCAATCCCTTGTCCGTCAACCCGTAGGGCCAGGCCACGTAGGAGACGACAAACAACAGCGGCGTCAGCAGTTCAGCACTCGGCGTATCTGCAATCGGCTTCCGGCAGTAGCGGCATGTGCCGCCCAAACTCAGATAACTCAAGACAGGTACGAGATCCTTGGCGGCTAAAGGATGGTGGCAGTGACTGCACATGCTCCGGCCCTTGGCAATCGATAACTCTTCGTGCGATAGCTTTTGCTTATGTGCGACCTTTTTGACTGGACCCGCCTCCTCAAGTTCCATCTGTTTGTAGAGCCGCCAGACGAGTGCATTCACAAAACTACCGAGACAGAGCCCGAAAACAATCAAAGTAAGTATAACCATTACGGCTTATAGTATCATAAGCTCTGGCATAAAAAGAAAAGAGGCTCCGAAGAGCCTCTTTTCTGAAACGTCAGCTAATATTAGCTTTCAGTACACTGAGCAACGATTTTACCAGCAGAATTCTCTACTGGGTATACGATTACCATGGAACGAGTTGATCCTGACTGAAGGGTCGCGGTTTCGTCACCTGATGGGGTAGCAGGACAGCGTGATGCGGTGCGGATGATTGCTTCATCAAATGTCGAAAGCGTGACAGCTGCAGGGCCGGTCTCGATATCCAGATTGGTCAAGCTTCTGGTCTTGGCCAAATCTTTGACGGTGGTCTCATTGGCATCTTTTGGTACCGCGCCGTTGCTGTTGTTCGAGAACTCTGTTGCAGCACCGATCAGGGCAGCAGCGTCGTTCTTGTACTGCGTGTTGCGTGAGTTACGCTGCAGGGCTGGGACAGCCAGGAAGACGATCAATAGGATCAAACCAGCGATCGCAAGCACGATCAAGACTTCGATGATGGTGAAGCCCTGGTTACGTTTTTGGTTTTTAAGCATTACAAATGCC
>DATHYB010000067.1:0-12866 GCA_035459365.1 Candidatus Limnocylindrales bacterium | reverse complement strand
TTTATCGGCTGGTACCTGGTTTGTCATGCGGTTCCTTTAGTTAGTTACTTTTTAGTATAGCTTTTTTCACTATGACATTACAGAGAGCAGTGGCATACTGGTACATATGAAACGCTACATCGTCCGCCAGAAAATCACTTTTCTTACCAATCAATACGAAATATATGAAGCTGGCGAGGATGGGGAGCAATTGGTAGCGTTCGCTCAGCAGAAGCGTCTGGCTCTGAAAGAGCGCATCACTTTTTATGCGGATACCAACAAAAGCTCAGTGCTATTTGACGTGAAGGCCCGTAATGTCATGGAGCTAGGGGCTAAGTACGATGTGGTAGACACCGACGGCTCGGTTATCGGTACGATAGGCAAGGCCTTTGGCCAATCGTTCATCTCCAGCACCTGGCACATCTTTTCAAGCGGCGACGAATCGGCGCCAAAAGTTATAGTCGAAGAAAGCAACATCGGCGTGGCGATTCTCCGTCGATTATGGGATTTTCTGCCATTTGTTGATTACATACCGTTCTTCATTAAGTACCATTTCGACTTCAAGCGTCCCGGCGGCGGCGAAGTTGCGGCAACATACCGCAAGACAGCACTGCTCAGAGATCATTATGAATTGGCTATAGAAGATGAATCATTGCTGGCAGAACACGATTGGCGTACTTTCGTGGCCGTCGGCGTGATGCTTGATGCGCTGCAAAGTCGCTAACCTTTGACGTAGTAGGGGGTAATCTGGTACTTTTTATAGGTTGCACCATGGCGCTATTTATTGACTTATAAGCTCTATTGTGCTATAATTAACAAGTTCCGGGCCAGTAGCTCAGCCGGTTAGAGCACCTGCCTCTTAAGCAGGGTGTCCTGGGTTCGATCCCCAGCTGGCCCTCCAAGAAAAAGACCTCACCTTCATGGTGGGGCCTTTTTCTTGGCAGCCATCAGGGCGAGAGAACCCAGGTCTTTTGTGAAGCAAAAGTGGGTTCGTATAGCGAATCATACGCGCAGATGCTTGCATCGAGCATATGATGAGCGGAAATAGGGAGCTCCTGCGACCGCCTCCCAGCTGACACTCCATTTCGGTTATACTTAAACTCCTCCTAGCTGGGGGGAATTGTTTGTTGGCATACTCTGGTTATGAATGACCAAACATTTGAAGATGCGATTAATGACATTAGAAAAACTGTAAGTCGATTTCAGAAAATTGAAGGCAAACCTTGGGGAGTCGAAGGAGCGGTGATCGAGCTGGCTGAGCAGGTTGGCCAGCTGTCGTCACTTGTAATGAACCGTGAAGGTTACTATTACGCTGATCGGGAGAAAGAAAACAGTGACTATGAAGCAACCAATGACAAAATTGCCGATGAATTAGCCGATGTCATGTTCGCAGTCGTGAGGATAGCCGACTACTACGGCATTGGCTTAGTTGCAACAAATATTAAAACTCGCCAATTGGAAGACGAGTTCCTTAAGACTAAAAATGTCTAGTTGGAAATTTACGTGAAAGCAATTCACACTGTAATTTAGTTGCATAACGTCTACGATGGCCCTCCACGAAAACAGTTGACTTTTGTAAGCTCCGCTTGCAACCGTGAAGTTGCGGGGCTGCTGGGTCCAGTTAAATCTGAAGATGACGAGCTTCTTATCATTGGAGGATTTTTTCAGTAGCTACGTGAACATTTTATGCAGGAGTCATATCATATTTTGAAGTGTCACATACAGTAGAATTCAAGGAATACAAAAGCCCAGCCACTGATAGCAACCTTACTTACAAAAAAGCAATGAGATCAAAGCCAGCATAGACTAGGACATAGGTGCGAACCGCTCGGCTACAGGTCTCTTGCCACCATATTTGCATAGGCAATAATTCTTACAGCATGCATTTGCTTTGCATAGTACTATGATCCTTGCCTAACTTAATTACCAAGAACGAGGGGGAATTATGAAGCAAGGGTACAAAAAAGTAGTTTTGGTTCTAGCTTGTATGATTACTTTGGGCGGCCTTTTCTCATCATTGCTTTTAGGTAGCCTGGCTGGTGCCACCAAACAAGGAGGCTCTTCGAATAACGTCAGGAACCGAGCTTCTGCCACCACAATAAGTGAAGCGAATAGACGTCGCCTCGATGCTCCGATGCGTGAGCATGCAGCTCTAACCGTCCCGCTTCTAAAAGCGCAACTCATGCAAGACCCTGATGTAGAGGCTATCACAAATATAGTGGAGCACAACAACGTGCAAATCGCCAATACTATTGAAAAGATATATCCTGGTACGCTTGACGAGTTTTTGCCACTATGGCGGCAGCATATTGGGTACTACAACGACTATTTACAGGCAACTAAAGAGGGTGACGAAACCGGCCAACAGCAGGCCAAGCAGAATCTCACTACGTTTGCAGATCAAGCAAGTGCTGTGTTGGACAACGCCAACCCCCGGCTCAACCAAAACCACATAAGGCAGCATCTCACTTCCCATGGCAACAGAGTCACGACCATTATAGATAACCTGGTTGCGGAGAACTACGACACGGTATACACGCTTGCTCACAATGAATATGAACACATGGATAATGTAGCCGATGCAATTATTGGACGTTAGCGATAATCTCCACGATGGCTCTCCAAGAAAATGACCTCACCCTCGTGGTGAGGTCATTTTCTTGGCTGAGTTAGTTCTGGGATTGAACCTAGGACGCGATACGAAGTAGCGCAAGTCCTAGGTTCGCTAAGCAAACCTGCCCACAGAAGCTTGCTACGAGGACAGGCGAGGCTTATATGCCCATATCCCTGGCTGGCCCTTCCAGTACACGTATGGCCAAAAAGGTCATAGCGCAAGGGTTCTTTATTGATAAATACTTCAAGAATTTACTACCAGGGCAAAGCACGTTTCTGCTGCGAATGACTGATTCCATGACCCGATAGATAAGGCGAACGTCACTCGCTTCCACGCAACGCTACACTGTCACCAAAGGCCTGTGAGATTACTTACTGCAAAGCTTATGTATTCAGAGCGATAGTATAGTAAGGGCAGTTTCATAGATAGTAGTCAAGAGATTGCTTACGGTAACAGAGGAGAATAACAATGGCAGGAGTAGCAAACATAGTAGGCCGAGCAGTGGTAGCCGGAGTGGCCGGTAGTGCCGTAATGACAGCCTTTCAAAAATTCATCGAGATGCCGTTAACCGGGCGCGAGGACAGTGACGCACCGGCGCAGCTCGCCCAGAAGGTACTACCTGTAGAACCAAAGAATGAAAAGGAAAAAACACGCCTCAACCAAATAACTCACTATGCGCTCGGGGCTATGTGGGGTGCGGCGTACGGAGTAGCGGCGTACAAGGGCCTGCGCGGACCAAAGGCCGTAGCACGAGTGTTTCCGGCAATCTATACGAATGACATTATCACTATCACCTCTCTTGGGTTAGCGAAGCCATGGAACTGGACGCGCAAGGAGACTGCAATCGATGTTGTCGACAAGTTCGTGCAGGTGATGGCTACGAGCTTCATCTTTGATCGCTTCCTCGACCCGAAACGACGGTAAAGAGGGAGGTAATGGAACTGCTGCACGCTACATCTTAAAGGCAAAGGAACTCTGTATGACCAGTACGCGACCAATCAATGAACAGGTAGTAGTAATAACGGGAGCATCCAGCGGTATTGGCCGCGAAACGGCGCTTCAATTTGCGCGAGTAGGCGCATCTATCGTACTCGCCGCCCGCAATGATAAGGCGCTGGACGAGGTAAAGCAGGAAGTCGAACGTCTTGGCGGTAAGGCCCATGTCGTCGTGACGGATACTGCCGAGTGGGAGCAAGTCAGTCAATTAGCCGACGAGGCAGAAAAGAACTTTGGCCGGATTGATACCTGGGTTAATAATTCCTCGGTTAGCCAGTACGCGGCTGTCGAGGAAATGACGGTCGAAGAGATTGACCGAGTGATAAGGGTTAACCTAATGGGCCAGATCCATGGCATGAAGGCCGCGCTGCCAGTCATGAGGCGCCAGGGCAGGGGAACTATAATTAATGTAGCTTCTGTCCTCGCGGCGCGCTCAGTACCGCTTCAATCGGCCTACTGTGCGGCTAAGCACGGCATTAAGGGCTTTACCGAAGCACTGCGTCTAGAGCTCGAGCACGAAAAGAGCGGCATTAACGTGACGCTGATTCTTCCATCTTCAATTAACACGCCGCTGTTTAACCACGCACGTTCAAAGCTTGGCGTCACACCCATGCCCATACCTCCTGTCTACGAGCCTCGTGTGGTAGCTGAGTCTATACTGTTCGCGGCCGAGCATCCACGTCGTGACATTGTGGTTGGCGGTGCCGGTAAGCTCATGATCATAGCCGAGCGTATAAGTCCCGCTCTTTTGGACCGCTTCATGCTCCATAAAGGGCAGATGTGGAAGAAGCAGAAAACAGACAAGCCCGATAACGGACAGGACAATCTCGACCAGCCCATGATAGAGACCGGGTCAACAACCGGAGATTTTGGCGAAAAGTCAAAGTCAGTCAGCCTGTACACCCGTCACCTTGAACAGTACCCTAACCGAAAACGCCTATTAGCAGGAGCTGTATTGGTAGCAGCCGCGACACTGATGCGTCAAGCCAAAAGATAGCAGCATGTCGGATCGAATAGAACTACGCACCCGCCCAAACAACCGCTTTGCTTACAGTGGTTGTAGTGTGCTTGTTACAAACGCCGAGGGCAACATAACGGGCGAGAATACGGAAGGTTTTTTCTATAAAGATACCCGGCTTATTTCTAAGCTGGAACTCACCGCAAACGACCAGCCAGCTACACCGATTATCGCTAGTCAAGTGCAAGGCAACCGTTTTCTTGCATACCTTCAGATACCACCTGGATCACATACTCCCCAGCAGGGGGTATATGTTGAAATGGCGTACCGCGTTGACGAGGGTATGTCGATACAGCTTAGGCTGCAGAATTATGCGGCTCGAGAGACGGCCAAGTTTGAGCTAGCTCTGCATATAGCGTCAGACTTTGCCGATATGAATGAACTGGCCGAAGGCACGCGTCATCAGAAGGCATCAGTAACAACCGACTGGCGTAAGCAGAAGCAGGAGCTTATGATCAGCTATCTTCACCCTGACTTGCAACGCGCCGTTGCTATCCGTGTTGAACAAGCTCCCGAGGGGATTACATACAAGGAAAATGCGCTTGTCATCCCTCTTACGCTGCAACCGCACCAGCCTACCGGGATACGCTTGGCTATCGAACCGGTTTTTGATGATAAGCGAGGAAAGGCGCCCGGCATCTTTGGTGAAGGTGCTACTGAACTTGATGCACTACGGAGCAATTTAAAGAACGAAGCCCCTCGGCTTATCACCACTAATTCAACTGTTGCACGGGCGTGGGAGACGGCCATCGCCGACTTGGCATCACTTCCGCTGGGACTTCCGGGAGGGCCGGCCGCACCAATTGGCGGCATCCCAATGTATCAGCGATTATTCGGGAGGGATATGCTAACGACAGCTTGGCAGTCGCTTCTGGCCATGCCCACCATGACACGTGACGCCCTACGGCTTAATGCAGAGTGGCAAGGAAGCACTATCGATGACTGGCGAGATGAAGAGCCGGGAAAGTTTATCCATCAGGCCCGGTGGGGCCCACTATCAGAACTTAATTTTGATCCTGTAAAACGTTACTATGGCGACTACGCCGCTCCAACTGATTTTCTGGCTTTTTTAGGTCAATATGTTGCGTGGACTAATGATATCGCCACTGTTAGAGAGCTTTTGCCGGCTGCCAGGAGTGCAATAGATTGGCTGGATAGATACGGAGATTTGGACGGAGATGGTTTTTTAGAATACGAGGGCCGGTCGAAAAAAGAGGTCAAAAACCAGGGCTGGAAAGACAGCCCTGATGCGGTGGTCGATGTACATGGAGAGATCGTAGTCAACCCAATCGCCCCATGCGAAATACAAGCTTACTGGTACGCGGGTCTGCGTCAAGCGGCCTTCGCTTTTACTGCAGCTGGTGACCGCGCCTATGCGCTCGACTTGGTTAAAAAGGCCAGTCAGCTAAAACGACGCTTTAATAAGGCCTTTTGGATGGGAGACGAAAGCTTTTATGCGCTGGGACTCGGGCCAAATAAAGAACAGATACGCTCAATCACCTCTAATCCCGGGCATTTGTTGGTTTCGGGTATAGTGCCGAAAAACAGAGCTAAACAAGTTGCAAAACGTCTTATGGAGCCGGATATGTTTAGTGGCTGGGGTATACGTACCCTTTCTGCTCACCATAAAGCCTACAATCCTTTTAGCTACCACTTGGGCAGCGTCTGGCCGGTTGAGAACGGTACGTTTGCCCTCGGCTTTGGCCGATATGGGTTATTTGATGAACTGCATCGCCTCACCGAGGGGTTATTCGCTATGACTGAGCTTTTTACCGACAACCGGCTTCCCGAGGCAGTCGGTGGATTACCTCGGGACGCTGCCCATCCACACCCTGGTATATACCCCCAAAGCAACATACCGCAGGCATGGTCTGCCAGTATGGTCCCCGTGCTCATACAGTCTTTTTTAGGTATGCGTCCGGCGGCACCACTCGGCGTCCTCCTGATTGATCCACACTTACCGGAGTGGTTACCGGATGTTCACCTAAAGGGCATCCGCGTTGGCCAGTCTAAAGTCGATCTAAAAGTATGGCGCACCGCAAAGGGCAAAACCCGCTATAAGATTACTGGTCAACGGGGATCAGTGAGAGTTGTTCGCCAGCCCCCAGTATTAAGTCTATCTACGTCACTAAGTGGGCGCGCTTCCGCATTTCTCACCTCTTTGCCGAGGTTATGAAGTTGGATCGCAGGAAAAGCTTCCACATCCATATAGTGCATTGAGCCTGGATGCAGTTGATGACGTGCCGATGCTTAGACCCGGCAACGCTAGATATTCCGCACCTGTAACAGACTAGCTAAAGATGAATCTGTAAACCTGATTATAGCCAACTAATTGAGTTGCGATAACGTCTACTATGGCTCTCCAATTCGGTTATGCTTGAATTTTATTTTACTAGCTGCTTCGAGAGTTATTGAGCGTCAATTGACGTAACTCTCTTCCTTGCGCAGGCTTCTCGTGAGTAAGCTCAGAAAATAATCTTGACCTTCATTTTTGACCTTGATATTTTATATATGTAAGACCAAGTGAAATTGCACATTTAAGTATTTTGTAGCCGTTCGAGTTAGTAAGTTTGTTGATTTGTTAGTTAGTAGGCTACAACAATGGGTGCAAGTCTTACTTTAATTAGAGGCACTTTCGGGTGCCTCTTTTTTATATCTGCGATTATCGCTACGTCGTTTATAGCTCAAACTGTTAATATGAACCTATGGATATATCTCACACCGAGCGCCAACAGATTGAAAATGAAATGATTTTTCGACGTGCTAATGAGTTGATTGGGGATAAGCTGGATGAAATTGATGCGAATCATATCGAAGACGGTAACCCGCAGCTCGTAAGAAGCGATGATATTCTATTACGATTCAAATGTGAATGTTCTGATGAACACTGCGAGGCTCGCATACCGATACAACTGAGCGTGTATCAAAAAATTCATAAAAATCGCAATGCATTTATCGTCAAGCTCAAGCATCAAGTGAACGCTATTGAAAAGGTCATATTGACTGAAGAAAGTTATAGCGTAGTGGAAAAGAATAACTCAACTGCTGAACCAGGTGATACGTTAAACAAAACGTCAATTGACAATAGCTGAACTTCCTTTGGTCTGGTATACGGCGGCAATCTCAATTGCGATTGAGCCTAAGATTCGCCTCCAGGTATAAGCACCACCGACCTCTTACGCGAGGTCTTTTTGTTTTGCGGCGACTACTGACGTCAGCTCTTTCAGTGCCGTCTCATTCCCCATAGCATAACTAAATTGCCGAGAGGCATTCTTTAGTGGATCCGAATAATCAATGGTGCGGCCATCGAAATGTGTAAAGGTACCTCCGGCTTCTTCGATTACTATATGAGGTGCCACGCAGTCCCAGATTCTTCCTCTGCTAGATATAAAAGCGCCGTAGGTACCCTTAGCTACCATGGCCATATCAAATGTAGAAGCGCTGGAACGGATGTTTAGCACCCTTGGGATTAAGCTCTTAACGATTTCTCCCTGCACCTTACTATGGTTGGGAGTTTTTGCATGAATGCCGTAGGCAACTAGCAGCTTACTCAAGTCAGTTTCATCAGTTACATGAATGGATTTACCATTACATGTTGCACCGCGTCTCTTCTGGGCGACATATATTTCACTGAATGAGGGCAATGCAAATCCACCTGCAATAGGAGTTCCGCCTTCTAATAAGCCGACCATAATTCCATACATCGGGACACCGGCCGCAAAATTGCTAGTTCCGTCTATTGGATCGGCCACCCAAGTCATATTTGAATTTTTGTTTATGCCACCTGCTTCTTCATGCAGGATATTGTCATGAGGAAATTCTTTTTCTATTGATTTGACAATAAATGTACCGATTTCTATGTCAGTTTCTGTCAGTACTGTTTGATTATCGCCGTCTTTCGCCCAGCCTTTTACTTTGCCAAACTGGCTCGCGGCAATCTTCGAACTTTCAGTTAAGACGTATTCCAGGAACTTTACATAATCCATTTAGTTATTGTACTAAATGAGCCTCAAAAATAATTGCGATAGCGTTTACGATAGCCCTTCAATCCGGGTATGCTTAACTTCTTTCTGATTTAAGTGAATTATCGTTTGTTATGATTGGTAAATGGCAATGGACGAAGTTGATAAGCTGGCAAATGTACTTTGGGAATATATGCTTCTTCACGAGAAGGTAGAGAAGTCTGATGCCATCATAGCTATGGGATGCGAAGATGTACGAGTAGCAGAACGTGCAGCAGATTTATATTTAGATGGCTACGGCAAATGGCTTACCTGTACGGGAAAAAGTGGTAGTACATCAAAAGAGATACTACTGCAGGTAGGCTACGAGACTGAAGCAGCTTATTTTGCAGCTATTGCCCAGAATCGAGGCGTCGATTCTGAGAGGATTTTAATTGAAAATCAGTCTACTAATACGGGAGACAACATTGCGTTTATAAAACGCATGCTCTCTAAAAAGCAGCACCAGTTTGCACGTATCATAGTAGTCACAAAGCCGTACGCAGAGCGTCGGATAAAAGCTACGTATGATAAACAATGGCCTGAACAGCGGGTTATAGTCACCTCGCCTCAGATCAATTATCTTGCCTACCCTAATGAACATCTAAGCAAAACCCATTTGATACACATGCTCGTTGGTCGTTTGGACCGTATCCGGGTGTATGCTGAAACTGGTTATCAGACAAAAGTAGAAATACCTCAAAATGTATTAGCTGCATACGAAAAGCTGATAAGCCTTGGTTATGATGAACAACTAGTGAGGAGCTAGGTTCAAAGTCCTGACTTTGGTTGAGATAGTATCTCCGATAGCCTTCTATTATCTTATGGCCAACTTCCTGAATAGTAAGGACTCTTTTTTTGCTAAACTAGTGCAATGATTGGATTAATAATCTTTGACTGGGACGATGTCTTCACAAAAGGGTCTACCGAAGGTTACTACAAGTGCTATCACGAAGCAGTTGTAGGAGTGGGCGTCGAACTTGATCCAGAGGAGGAAAAACGACGCATCGCCGCCAAATGGGGCGCTTCGCACGAAGAAGAGCTTGGTGAAATTTTGAAAGAGCGGCCTGAGCTGGTATCTCGGGCAAGTGAATTATATGAAGAGCATTTATTTGGTAACACGTTTGTTGATTGTTTAAGCGTGGTGCCGGGCAGTACGGAGCTATTGAGCAGACTTGCAGATACATACACCATTGCTTTAGCTACCGGAGTACATCCGAGGCTGCTGAAAGAAAGAGTCATGCCGAAATTTAATGTGCCCAATGTATTCACGCAGATAATCACGGCTTATGATCTAGAGGATCCTACCCACGCTAAGCCGCACCCGTTTATTGCGCAGAAGATAATGAAAGAACAAGGTATTGCCGCTGAGCACGCAGTAATGGTGGGCGATGCCGGCAATGATGTCCGTATGGCACAGGCTGCAGGCATCAAGCCTATTGTGGTGTTGACCGGCCATTTGAATCGCGAAGAAGCTGAAGAGCTGGGAGTAAGGTATATTATCCCGGATGTAACGCATCTCGAAGAAGTGCTGTCGCAATTTTAAACCCATCGAAAGTAATATTTGTATAATAGCTTCATGAATAAGGCCTTCCTAGTCGACCCGGATGGCGTACGAATAATATGAACAACGACGACATAAAAACTGAAACTTCAAATGTACCCACAAAACAAGCAAGGCCGAAAATAGTCAAGCTATTGATAGCAAGTTTAGTGACGCTAGGTTTGTTGGCTTATACCGCAACAGTTGCCTTCGCGGCTGTCGCCATACACAGCAGTAGATTGGCCGAGGCTGAAAAAGTCCGACAACAACAGATCGTACCAAATGAAGTTATACGGCAGGGTTTAAAGCAACTTGTCGACACGAAAACGGTTACCCGTACTATCACTTATCGCGACAGCATAGACAGAAGCATGCTGGTGCGCTGGGATATTGCCAGTGATTTTTCAAATACCAGAGCCCCGAAATCTAAAGGCGTCCTGACGGTAGACTATTTAGTGGGACAGTCGCGGCACATTCAGAAATTGGAATTCGTAGCCGTTAAACCGAAGAAGTATCACAATGCGCTGTATTTCCGGATGATCGAGGGCAACGAGTATACCAACGCCTCAAAAGAGTGGTTTTCTGTCACCGCCTACGATATGACCTCGTTCGGCCGCCTATCATCTCATCAGCTATACCAGCGGGATGAGCTGAGTGATATCTACCGGTTAGGCGATACTGCCAGAGGGTTCGAGAAGTTCAACGGCTTTGATTTCAGCCTGTTCAACAGCCCGGCTTTCTACCTGATAACAGGCGATATGAGAGACGGGGCGGAGAAGGCAAAGATTATCGATGAAATACGAAACGATAAGGCCTATGTGCTGAATGATTGTAGCAAGAATGCACCATCTTCTTGGTGCGGCGGCTCGTTCAATACAGGCGGCATGGCTTCGATAACGGCAAACTATGCAACGTCCGAAGGCTTGGGAACTGAGCCGGGCCTGAAATTTGATGCCGCTCGATTTTGGCTGACGGCTGACAACTCGACGAATAACATACGAAAGCTCGAGGTCAGTAACGGCGGCGGTGATAAATTCGTGGTTGAGTATAGCCGGCATAATGAACCGGTCTCGATTACCGTGCCTGGGATAGCGGCAAGGTAGCCTCCGCGAAAAAAACCGCGCCGCAAGGAAAGACGGTGCTAGTATGAAGTCTGTGGCCCGGACTCAGAAAGGTTGTGGCTTATCACTCAGTCCAAAAGCGATTCTTTTTCCCGATAACAAAATCCCTACCCCCGTATGAGAAGGGCAGGGATATGTAAGGCGTAGCGCGGACGGATTAGCGGGCTATGTGAGCGGCCTCATGTTTTGCAGCTTCAAAATCATGCGATATTTGTTGAAGCTTCTGTTCTGCTACGCGGGTAACTTCGTCGCGAAGCTCAGTCTCTCCGCTTTGGTTCAACTGATCAACCAGTTGATTGCGCGCTTCAAAGAACTGGTTCACGAAGCGGTCGTGAGCAGCCTGGAAGGTAGCAATGAGTTCATTGCGAGCTACGTCGTGGTTAGCTTCCCGGTTGGCTTCGAAAGTAGCAAGGGCGGTTTGGTAGCTGGCATGGTATTCATCTTCAAGGACAGCTAGACGAGCGTGGAAAGCATCCACGGCTGCCGTATTTGATGATGCGTGGCTAGCCGCGCCTTGGCCTTGGCCTTGGTCTTGGCCTTGGTTGGCTTCAGGCGTGTTCTGGTCCTGATGTTCCTCGACCGCAGTGACCGTAGTTTGCTGGATTTCACCACAGGCGACTGGTAGCAATGTGTCGTATATTACCTCATCAAGCGATCCTGTTACTGGAGCACCGAGGATAGCAAAGGCATCAGCATCGACACTGGCCGGGGCAGGTGCGCCATGCAAGACGATATGCTGATTCTCAAGCGGCGTGATTGACTGCAGGGCAGCTTGAGCTTCCGGAGAGCCGTCAAAGACGTAGTGCTCGCTTAGGCTTACGGTTCCATTCTCATCTGCCTTAGGAAAGGTAGAAGGGTCGGGCGTTCCAGCGAAGGGAGTAAATAAGGCGGGAGTCGGGGGGGGTCCGAAGGGAGTCTGAGGCGAGGTAAGGTTCAGCTTGATAGGGCCATAAGTAGCAGCGCCTTCGATAACCGATACGAAGCCGTCTTCATTGACGTCTTGTGCTGAAGTGGGGCAGAAGGCGACTTCCGGATGGTCCTTGCCGTGGATATGCATAGGATGCGTCTGATTAGGCGTCGTGCCATTGGCATGAAGGGTCACACCCAAGGTGTCGGCCTCATAATTCAAATGGGCCTGTCCACTGACACCTGAGTTATTGAGCTCTTCGAGATGTGCGGTGTAGGCGGATGCTGCACCGGTATTATTATTCTGAGATGCACTCGCTAGTGACCCTAGCGGCATACTGACAAGCGCCAGAGCTGATAGGCCGGCAGTAGCGGCGGTAAACCCTGGTTTTAGATGCTTTCGCATAGTTCTTCTCCTAAACTTATTTATATAGTGAAGTAATTGCAGTATATATGGCCTATTTTATGTACGCAGTGAGATAATCCGTTGCTTGGTTTCTTGGAATATGGTATGCCTGTCTTAAATATAGTTCAGGGATAGTAGTTTTTATCAAATAAGTAAGAATTCTAGCTTTTTAATGAAGGCTGCTTATATAACAATGAAGCCAATGACAGTAAGGAGGAGTTCTAAGGTGAAAATTAAGGTAACAGGCTTCATTGTCGCATTAGCGATGATATTCGCTGGTCT
>DATHYB010000066.1:0-3074 GCA_035459365.1 Candidatus Limnocylindrales bacterium | reverse complement strand
TTGCATCCTAGAGCGCACGAGCCGCCCGGCGATTTCGCTGAGCCGGACGTTCCAAGGAAATAACTGTGGTTCGGCTGCCATGCCCATGCGTTTGAGCAGGGTATTTCGCTGCGTCAGGATACGCCGGTAGTCTTTGCGTAGCCTCCCGTAGGCTGGTTCGAGCTGTTCAAGTAAGTCATCCAGGTAGCTGCGCCGTAGATCGGGAGCACCCGAGAACATCGCGAGGTGGTTGGGTTCAAACACAACCGTCGGCAGGACGTGCTGCAAGCTCAGCCGCCGCAGCGTCTTGCCGCCAATCTCATACGTTTTGGACACAGTGGGGCTTTGTACGATTTTGACGGTCCGCTGCGTATCGCCGCAGTAGGCATCCAGCCGCGCCCAAGGCTGATCGTAGGCAATCAGTTCAGTATCTTTGACACGGTACGACGAGCCGCGCGCCATAACCAGCAGTGATTCCAACAGGTTGGTTTTGCCGCTGGCATTTGGACCAACGATAATATTCACCGCCGGAGTAAACTCAAATGCCTCATCGCTATACGAACGAAAATGCTGCAGCCGGATACTGGAAATCATCACCTTTTATAGTACAGGGCTCCGCTCATCGGTGCACCCGATCAGCAACTAGCTTTTGAGCGGCATAATGATATGGACATAGTCAGTGTTTCGAGGGTCGCGGAGCAGCGTCGGCTCAAGCTTGCCATTAAAGCAAAACGACACCTCATCGCCGTTAAAGGCATGCAGTGCATCAAGCAGGTACTTTGAGTTCAGGGTAATACTACCCGAGCCTACAACCTTACCCGTGGCACTGGCAGTGTTTTCGCCCAGCTGTGAGGCCACGGAGCGTATGCTCAGACTGTTTCCAGCCTCTTCGACATTAATAGTGACGCTGCCGGCACTTTCACGGGCAAATAGGCTTGAAACCTTCGTGACGTTCACCAGGTCCGTCCGCTTGACGGTTGCCGTCACGGCGAAATCAGCGGGGATCAGCTTTCGGTAATCAGGGTACTTACCATCAATCAGTCTTGCTACAAGGTCAACATCATTTGCTTGGAATAGCACCTGCTGCTCATCATGCGTCACGTGCACCACATCGTCATAGTCGCCAAGGATACGCAGCAAGTCCTGGATGGCCGAAGCAGGGATAAGGAGTTGGACATCCTCAGGATTATCCCCAAGCTGCTTCTCGGCTAACCGGTAGCTGTCCGTCGCGGCCGCATACAGCCTACCGTCTTGGACTTGCAGCAGCACACCAGTTAGTACCGGACGAGATTCATCGCTTGAAGCCGCCATAATAACTTGCTGCAAACTCTTTTTGAGGATGGCGGCGTTCACAGTCCAGGTTTGTCCCACGCTGATCGCCGGCATGACAGGGAATTCATCAGCTACCACTCCGTTGACAACCGATTTGTACTGGTCAGTTGATATATGCAGCTTATTGTCAGTTAGCTTGAGTTCGATAACGCCACTGGGCAAGCTACCAATAAAGTCCTGCATCAAACGGGCAGGGACGGTAATCGCTCCTTCTTCGGCAACCTTCGCACCAATATGCTGGGTAATCGCGATATCAAGATTGGTTGCTGAGATACTCAGCCGGTTATCGACCGTCTTGATGAGTACGTTTGCAAGTATCGGGAGTGTATTTCGTGTGCTAGCCACCCGTGCGACGATTCCGAGAGCTTTGTTGAGGTTTTCCTGTGTGACCTGCAGCTGCATTTCTGAATGCTCCTTACTATATATTTATATACTTAGTAGTTGTAGTTATAGGCCCTGTGGATAGTGGGCATAACTTCCGTTCCACCGCTGTTATTTTTAGAAATTTGGCAGGGGAGGGACTGTGGGAAAGGAGTAGCTTAGGGTAGGACTGTACACCTAATTTGTTCACACCATAAGCACTATGGACTGAGGAGGGAAGGTATAAGTCGGTAGTTATCCCTGCCCCAAGCAGTGAGTTATCCCACAGTTGTCCACGAGTTGGGGGTACAGTTTGCCACAACTTATGCACAGTTTTTTGAGGATTACCCACAGCGGCCTCAAGCATAGAGTAGTTCCTTGATATCGTTGACGGCGGTGCGAATGTCCTCGTCGAGATGTATTTCTTTCTCGATCTTCTCGACTGAATGTATGGCGGTCGTATGGTCCTTCCGCCCCAGCTCCCGGGCAATTTTCGGAAAGCTGAGGTGGAGTTCACTTCTGAGGATATACATGGCTACTTGCCGGGGGACGACGATATCCTTGTCCCGCTTCGAGCCGAGGATTTCCTCGACCGAAACTTGGAAGTGCCGGGCGGTACGCTCGATAATTTGTTTGGCGCTGATGTGCTTCGGGCGAGATTTGGTGTTGCCGAGCAGGCCGCTCACGATGGCGAGATTTGGTTCAAGTCCGCGCATTTCGCAAAACGCAAGCAGCTGATTGAGAGCACCTTCGAGTTCGCGGATGTTAGTCTGCACGTTGTTGGCCAGATACTCAACGACATCCACTGGTAGGACTACGGCATGGCCTTCGGCTTTGGTTTGGATAATGGCGCAGCGTGTTTCAAAGTCGGGGATCTGCATGTCGATGCTCATGCCCCAGACAAAGCGTGATTTGAGGCGCTCTTCGAGGGTCGGGATTTCACCGGGCGGTTTGTCGCTGCTGAGAATGATTTGCTTGTTCGATTGGTGCAGCGCATTAAAGGTATGGAAAAATTCTTCCTGAATCTTTTCTTTGCCGGCAAAGAATTGAACATCATCGACAATCAGGACGTCAGTGCCCCGGTAGAAGTCGACGAACTCATTATTCTTTTTAAAGCGCAGTGCCTGTACGAATTCATGGACGAATTGTTCACTGGTGACATAGACCACCCGGGAGCCAGGCTTGTTAGCCAGGACGTGGTTGCCGACGGCTTGCATGAGGTGTGTTTTACCGATTCCAACGCCTCCGTATAGAAAGAGCGGGTTGTACTTCGTGCCGGGATTGGCGGCGATTGCTTGGCAGGCGGCATAAGCCAGCTCGTTGCCTGACCCGACAATGAAGCTCTCGAAGGTGTAGCGATCGTTGAGGCCCTGACGGTTCGAGCGAATGGCGGGTGATGGGCC
>DATHYB010000065.1:0-2806 GCA_035459365.1 Candidatus Limnocylindrales bacterium | reverse complement strand
CCCACTGCGGGTTTGAATAGAGCGGCTTGCCGTCGGGCGTATTGGTAAAGATTTTCTGCGGCATCGATTCAGCCATAAACCGCAGGCGCCGTTCACTTTCTTCAGCCTTTCTCCTAGCCTCCCGCTCGTGCTCCAAAAGGTATTGATTGCGGTCATGCAACCGCCCTACAACGTACGCCAGTGTAGGCAAAATAACTGCCAGTAAAACAATCCGCCGTAGATTAGGATCAGTCAGCGAGTAGCGTTCAACGAGAGGAAAGAGGGTTAGACCATTGAACGTTACAACGAGAGCCGCGCTTATCAGGCCCTGCCGTACGCCTGCATGAAGCGCCGCATACATCACGGCTGTCAAGAATATAACTGCAACCAGGCTGAATATACCAGACACACGACCAAAGAGCAGCATAATCAAGCCGACGGTAAACATGGCAAGTCCGGCTGGCATCTGACAACCTAAAAACCGTATAAAGGGCCTTCCACAAAAGAAGCTGGTAATGCTCGGCGGCTTGTATGCCCCCTCTTCCCTGGCAGGCTCAATATATTTAGTGCGTGTACGCTCGGCAGGAGTCACGCCCTTAGTATAGCAATTATAGAATCGCTCGAGTGGCATATAGTTCACTATCAAGAGGCATATAATTCACTCTGGTAAAAAAACTGACTGACCGTATTGGTCGAAGGCTTTTCAATAGCTTCTGCACGAGACTGTGTTTGGAATCATACATGTCTGTTTGTATTATCTGTTTTTATAGAGTGAAAGGAAGCTCCTATGGATACATCCCTCAAAGCAATTGCCCTTGTCTGCAGTCTCAAGTCATCATCCGACCCGTCATCTAGTGAGCTCCTTGCGAGCCAAGTACTCGATGAGATGAAGCAGTACAGCGTAGAGTCGACCATAATTCGAGTTGTTGATTTCAATGTCTTACCAGGCGTGCAGATAGACATGGGTAACGGCGATGAGTGGCCGAGTATCCGCGGGCAAATCATGGCGGCAGACATCTTACTTATAGCGACACCGATATGGGTTGGCCACCCATCGAGCATCGCCCAAAAAGTTATCGAGCGGCTAGACGCTGAACTATCCGAAACTGACGAACAAGGTCGTTTGCTGACCTATGGCAAGATAGGAGTCGTGGCAGTCGTCGGCAATGAAGACGGTGCTCACAAAGTCAGCGCCGACATGTTCCAGGCCCTCGCGGACGTTGGGTTTACCATCCCGGCGATTGGCTCGGTCTACTGGGTTGGCGAAGCGATGCAAAAGACTGACTACAAAGACCTCGAGAAAGTACCCGACGCCATCACAGAAACAACCAAAAGCGTAGCAGCTAATGCAGCCCACCTGGCCCGGCTCCTCAAAGAGCACCCGTATCCTGCATCGTCTGAAAATACTGAGTCGCACGGGCAATAGAATAGCCAGGAAAGTACTTATGCCAAAAGTACTTGACATATTGATAAACATCAACTGGACAATTGTGTCAACTTATTTCAAAAGTATTTTTTACACTTTTTGAGTTAAATATTTCATGATATGTTTATAGCAACATAACTAATGAGGGAGAATGACATGGCTTTCGGCACTTCTTGGACCTAAGTTCGATATTAAGAAAAATAGCCGTCTTGTTTTCGCAAGGCGGCTATTTTTCATTCTATAAAAACTACATTCGCTTCTTCTTATCCTCATGAATACAGCACTCACTATACGAAAACTCTATGCCAGTAATTATTTGTCGGGCATGGTATTTTGGTACCCTATAGCCAAAGTATTCATGGTAGAGATCGGCATAAGCCCCACTGCTATTGGCGTATCCGTCGCCCTCTTTTTATCACTTGTCCTGCTGCTTGATATCCCGTCCGGTTACCTTGCCGACCGTTACAAGCGTATCTACGTCCTCTTGGCAGCAATGTCCTGCCTGGGTCTGGCAAGTTTCATCTTGGGGATAAGCACTGGTATATACACCTATCTACCCGGCATCATGCTATACGCCTGTTATATCGCGCTGAGCTCCGGTACCTTCCAAGCCCTCATGTACGATACCTTAGCAGATGCGGGCCGGGAAGCGCAGTACAGCAAACTGCAAGGCAGGGCCTTCGGGTTATTTTTGGCAGGAGTCAGCACCGGTTCAATAGCCGGAGGTCTGCTTGGTGAGCACCTCGGACTTCGTTGGACGTTTTTCCTGTCGCTTATCCCCGTCGTCCTTAACCTCCTGATCATAGCGACTATTTCAGATCCCCGTCACCATAAGCACGTGGCCGACAAAAAGTTCAAACAGCATTTGACTGCTGCTTGGAGCTTGGTCAGAAGCAATAGTAAACTTTCACAACTCGTACTCCTGCTGGTTGTGACGGGCATGCTTGCGGATGTCCAACATGAATTCGGAGGCTTGTACTATCTCGGCCTCGGGTTTCCGATAGCTGCCATGGGTTTTCTGAATGCCATCAAATGGCTGACTGCCGCAGCCGGACAAGTAGTAAGCGCAGGCTTCGTACCTGACCGTGCTACTCACGTTTTATTGCCGCTATTTATCACAGCCTACGGTCTCTTTTCATTTTGGGAATCGCGCATCGGCGTCATCTTTTTCATCCTCGCTGCTGGTTTGTTCGCGCTGCTTTCCAACAAAGCCGAAACAGAAGTCCAAGGGCTTGTCAGCCCCAACCTCCGGGCGACTATGTTCTCAATGACCAATGCGGGCAGCGGCTTATTGATGTTACCGCTCAGCCTGGTAATTGGCTGGGTGATTCAGACCTATAGTATTTTCCAGGTGTACCAGTTAGTTGCCCTGATCGGCTTCGCCTATACGCTTTATGCTCT
>DATHYB010000064.1:0-4137 GCA_035459365.1 Candidatus Limnocylindrales bacterium | reverse complement strand
CTAGATACCAAGAGCATGACATTCAGTACTATGAGTGCCCTACCTAGGATATTCCTGGTGTTACCGGTTTTTAGTTTATACATTGGTTTTTAGTTTTTGTTTTGATTTTGTTAGTTTTAGTTTTTACAAAATCTACTGTCTAGTATCTACTCAATCCTACATTTCCTCAATAAAAAAATACGAATTTTTTGTACTCAGTAAAATCATAAATATCACAGTATAAATAAATCTATATCCTGCAATAAAAGTAGTAATTCTTACATATACATGTGTTGTATAAGAGTAATTTTAGGTTCAAACTGCTGCCTAGATATGGTTAATTACCAAATTCTTTGTAATTATTATTACAACGTAAATTATTATTCCTTTTGAATACCCCTGATTTATCCACAGCGACGCCCTCTCGTCTTATACCCCTATTTCTTTTTCTCTTATACTAAATTACATATTCCCTGCTATGGATTACTGAAAGTAATTGTTTTAGGTGGGGTTACTGCCACAGCGCTTGCTGCGCCAAACACAGTTCAAATATTTGATAAACCCGTCAATAAATTCTTAAAGCACATGGATAAGAAAGCCCGTGAACGGGAGCTTAAACGTACCCTGGCATATATGAAGCGTCAAAAATTGATTACAGAGGATTACGAACATGGTCTACAGATTACTGCGAAAGCAAAGAAACGTTTACGACAGATTGACATAGATACTCTCAGTATAACGATTATAAAAACTTGGGATCATAAGTGGCGCCTCTGCTTCTATGACGTGCCTGAAAATCAAAAGCACGCAAGAAATACATTAAGTGCAAGCCTGAGGCGTCTTGGCTGTATTCAACTACAAAGGAGCGTATGGATACACCCCTATCCATACGAGAAAGAGTTATTAGCCATAGCTGCTTTTTACGGAGTTGAACGATATATAACCTACCTGGAAACCACCTACATAGCTAACGAAGAAAAACTTATACAGCAATTTCCAAAGCTGCATCTTTAGTTATATATTCTGTGCTATAGCATGGAATATGCACATATTTAGCTTTCCCGGACCAGCAAAATGTATCGTCAAGTCAATAAACCGGCCGTAACAGTATAAAGTGCGCGGTTTCAGTGAAATTTTATTCATTGAACTCATTGCATATCTCCATTCGTTGCGAAAATGCCGGATTGCAGCGCGAAAAGCCCAAAAAGGCGAGGAGGCGTAACCGTAGTTACGTCGACGAGACTTTCGGGCTTTGCGGCCTGTAAGACGGTATTTGCAGCTTGGATCGGAGATATGCAATGAGTTCAATAGATGCTTTTTGGGCAGACAGCCTGTAAAAAAGAAATGGTGCCCTTGCGATAGGCACCATTCCTGTATTTTTGTCGTTTTTGTTTTTGTGTGTTTGTGGTTTTTAGATTTTGTCGTTTTTGTTATGGATCTTTGGCAACCCATAGGTCGACAAAATCTAATAGTTATTATGCCGGCTCTGAGTTTTATACTCAAGGACTTTTGAACACAATATTTACTGTAGGCTTTTGGGAAGATTTACTATAGCTTTAAGAGCAGGTGTTGTGTTGAAATCAGCTAAATTTATCTCACTCCTATCTGTTAATCTGTACACATTTTGTGTTCTATTTATCCACATACCTTCATAGCGTTTATGCTTCATTCTATGAATATTTATTTGTTATGCTCATACTTATCCACACGCTTATAAACAAAAATACCCGTCAAATTGACGGGTATTTGGATGTAAGCAAGTGCTGTTTTAGGCAATCGATTGGACCGTGACCAACGTGTGGCGTTGGCGGTGACCACGGATCTTGTGGACACGCTTCTTGGCTTTGTAGCGGATTGCGAGGACTTTGTCGCCTTTGACTTCAGGCTCTACGATCTCTACATTAACCTTGACCTTGGCTACTTCTGGAGTGCCGACGGTCGTCTTGTCGCCATCGATTACAAGAAGGGGCACGAAACTTGCAGTTTTGCCTTCCTGCTTCAAGAGCTCTACTTCGAGGGTTTCCCCTTCAGCGACGAGGTACTGCTTGCCACCTGTCGCAATTATAGCTTTCTTCACTTGATTTTCCTTACTTATGCCGACTCACCGCCATTTACTTTCAAGTAACCAAGTGACTTGGCGCATCTGGCTCGTAGCGCCATGCCAGCTTAAAACCTTCGCTACTCATTCTCCGTACTAGATGTACGTTTCATTCCGTTGCTTGCTTTTGCACTGGCCTGTCATCTACGTGATTTCGGCCCAATTATTAAAAGATACCAAGTGATATTAACAGAGATAGCCTCTCTTGTCAAAGAGGTTCAAGCCTTGGACAACTTAATTAAAAGCTTCGTACCGTCAACTTCAACTTCAGTCTCATAACCCCCAGTTGGTTTTACACCTACAGAAAGGGTTTCCTGCTGGATATCTTCTTTAAACTCATCTAAGGCCTTTTGGAGGTCTTGGTCTTCAGTTTTAAGCAAGAGTTGGATTCGGTCGTCCACCTGCAGACCTGCCTGCTTACGGGCGTTCTGCACGAAGCGGATGACCTCCCGTGCCATGCCTTCACGTTTGAGCTCCGGCGTGAGCTCCAGATGAACCTTGGCCTTTATATCAAGCAGGTTATACGTCCCCTTAGCGGCGTCTATTACTTCGGCGAATGACTGATCGGCGCGTACCGCGGGAGCTTCTGGAACAACTTCTACTTCCTTGACATTCAATTCGTCTGCGACGATTTCCTGTAGCTGTTCTTTCAGGCCGTCAACACCGTACAAGGTGACTTTCTGTAATGGCTGCCGTACTTTGATACCTGCCGCCGCCCGCTGGCTCAACCCCTGGTTGATAAGTTCACGGACCCGTTCCATATCGCGAAGCACCAGTTCATTGACGTGGCCGCGCTCCGGCCAGTCGCGGAGATGGACCGACTCGCCGCCGGTAAGCTTCTGATATAACTCTTCGGCCAGGAACGGCGTGAAAGGCGCCATGACATGGCTCAGATGAACCAGAACATAGTGCAAGGTGCGGTACGCGTCCTGTTTATCACCGTCATCCTCGCTCTTCCAGAAACGCTTCCGGGAACGACGGACATACCAGTTGCTGGCATCATCAAGGAACGGCAGTATAGGCTTGACGGCACTAGCGACATCGTAGGCCTTCATCTGTTTGTCTACCTCTTCTGACAGCTGATGGGCACGTGATACGATCCATTGGTCGAGGACATTGGTGAGGCCTGGTGTAGGATCGGCATAGGAGCCGTCCCACTCCCAGCCATCGACATCGGCATACAGCGTGAAGAAATCGTACATGTTCCATACCATACTGAGTTTGCGCGCGACATCACCGACATCTTTGTCCTGCAGGGCGAAATCTTCACCGGACAACAGGGGTGAACTAAGCAGCAAGAAACGTAAGCTGTCCGCGCTGAAGGTATCCATCAGCTCGTTCGGGTCGGTGTAATTGCCGAATGACTTACTCATCTTACGGCCGTCGTTACCGGCGATCGTACCCGTCACGATGACATTCTTGAAGGCGTTCTTGCCGAACAGACCGACGTTGACCGCATGGACGTAGTAGAACCAGGCGCGGACTTGCCCAACATATTCGACGATGAAGTCACCGGGGAAATTCTGTTCGAACTTCTGAACATTCTCAAACGGGTAATGGAACTGCGCGAACGGCATGGATCCACTCTCGAACCAACAGTCGAGCACTTTTTCTATGCGCTTATACTCGATGCCATCGATAGTGAATGTCACGTCGTCAATCCAGGGCCGGTGGTAATCATCGAGCTCCACCCCCGATAATTCCTTGAGTTCAGCATACGAACCGACTACTTTGACCAGCTCATTGCCATCGGCGTCAGTCCCCTTCCAGACTGGCATCGCCGTTGCCCAGAAGCGGTCACGGCTGATATTCCAATCGGGCGCCGTCTGTACCGTCTTAGTGAAACGGCCTTCCTTGATGTGCGGCGGGAACCAGTTGACGCTACCGTTCTGCTCAAGCATCTCGGTGCGCTGCCCATCGATATCCATGAACCAGCTCGGATGCGCCCGGTACATCAGCTTGGTGCCGCAGCGGTAGCAGTGCGGGTAACTGTGTCTGATATAGTTTATCTTCCAGACGACACCACGGGCATGCAGTTCCTTGGCTATTGGTTTGTTGGC
>DATHYB010000063.1:0-3039 GCA_035459365.1 Candidatus Limnocylindrales bacterium | reverse complement strand
TATATCGACGCTGTTCTATATAATTTCAGCTTCCTTCCTCCTGCTGCGCCAGATCTTAGGGAGCGGTTGGCTGGGCTGAGTGTCAAAGAGCTGCAACAGCAGATTTTAGAAAAGGGTATGCCGCTGCCGGAAAACAGCCAGAACCCGAGGCATTTGATTCGGACGCTGGAAACTGGCGGCGAAGCAGCACGATCCGAACCACTTCGGCCGCATACCCTCGTCCTTGGTCTCGCACCTGATCGAGCAGTTTTGAATCAGCGGATACAGGCCCGAATCCAAACTATGATAGGGGCTGGTTTTGTTACAGAAGTAAAGCGGGTGGCTCAGCAATATGGTTGGGATGCTCCCGGTCTTCAAGCAACAGGCTACCGAGCTTTTCGCCCGTATTTCGAAGGGCGTATATCACTGGATGAGGCGGCAGAGGCTTTTGCGCGAAATGACCGCTTACTCGCCAAGCGCCAGCGCACCTGGTTTAGGAGAAATAAAAGTATTCACTGGCTTCAATCAGGGAAAGAGCATGAAGAATCTGTAGACCTTATAACAACATAATTGAACACATAACAGTTATGCTACGCTAAAATCTCTGCTACAATAGTTACATGATTGAACAATTGTTTGGATCGAAGACGAGGGTCAAACTTTTGCACCTGTTTTATGGTAATCCGAATCGTCAATTCTATGTCCGCGAGATAACGCGCAAGATCGATGAACAAATAAATTCTGTACGCCGCGAGCTGGCGAATCTCCTCAGTATTGGACTTATCAAATCTGATACCACCAATAATCGCTTGTACTACGAAGTAAATCAGGACTATCAATTTTATACACCGCTCTCGGCCATCTTCGGCCAGGGGGCGATGCCAGCACCGACGCCAGTTCAGGAGGGTGAGTCTCCTGCTGCAGTCGTCTCGCATGATATTCGCACCGTAGGCAATGTTGATATTGCCGTCTACACAGGTCAATTTACACGCGATAACCGAGCAGGTGTCGATGTGTTCCTGGTGGGAGACGTCAACCATGCAAAAATCCAACGCTTTATGACCGATCTTGAACTTCAAGAGGGCAAAGAACTGCGTTACACTATGATGAGCCTCAAGGATTTCAAGTATCGGCAGCAGATTAATGACCGCTTTGTAGCCAACATCCTGGCGGCTAAGAAGCAGATCTTGATCGACAAGCACGGCTTACTACAGTAACTACTGATCGGTGTATAACGAAGGAGACAGTCATGGACATACAATATTACGGGGCAAACTGCTTAGTCTTTAGTACGAAAGGGGTTCGGGTCGTAGTTGACGACAATCTCGCCGATCTTGGAGCCAAAAGTGTGACCAAGCCGGGCGACATCACCTTGTTTACGTCTGCTCATGGCCTACCAAAAGTTGAGACCAAACTGACCATTGATTCTGCTGGAGAGTATGAAGTATCTGATGTATCCGTCTACGGAGTTCCCGTGCGGGCGCACATGGATGAAGAAGGGAAGCTGACGGGTACGATGTACAAAATCCATACCCGTGAGCTCAACATCTTCGTAGCGGGCCACATGTACCCTGAACTGACCGATGACGAGCTGGAGGCTATTGGTATGGTCGACGTTATGTTTGTGCCAGTAGGCGGTAATGGTTACACGCTTGATCCGGTTGGTGCGCTGAAAGTGATCAGGAAGATTGAGCCAAAAGTTATCGTTCCAACACATTATGACCTGCCGGGAATAAACTATCCCGTGCCGCAGCAAACGCTCCAACAGGCGCTGACTGGTCTCTCCATGGAGCCAAAGGATACAGTACAGAAACTAAAGCTGAAGACATCTGAGCTTGGTGATATAACTGAGCTTGTTGTGCTCGAGAAGTTGTAAAACTACGAGTACCGCGAAGTATAGCTGAAAAGTATATTGGAATAGCGAACGAAAAAAGCACCCGTTTGGGTGCTTTTTGATATCAGTCTGACGGGAGTCTATTTCCCAGGTTGGGCGTCGCTAATCAGGCCCTTTTTCTTGAGGGTGCGAAGAGCCTGGGTGCTGATCTTCATGGTGACCTTTTTGCCGTCGACGACGACAGTCTTGGTTTGAAGATTCGGCTTCCATACTTTTTTGGTGTGGCGCTGTGAAAAGCTAACGTTGCTGCCGTACTGCTTGCCCTTGCCGGTGAGTTCACATATGTTCATAGTTTGTCCTTCTTTCAAAGAGTTATTGTACAGATAAGCGGCTTTGAAGTCAACCGTGGGCCAGTCGAGAAATCAAACCGATAGAGACGCTATACAGTTCGGTCTGCTATACTGTTAATTGATGCAATTTGATATAAATGCCACAACAATTCTGATCATTATAGGGGTGCTTTTGGTGTCGATGACCGTGCACGAAGCGATGCATGCGCTTGTCGGCTTGAAGCTCGGCGACGACACTGCGGCAGAGCAGGGGCGCATAAGTCTCAATCCCCTGAAACACATCGACCCTTTCATGACAGTACTGCTGCCGGGAATTTTGCTGGCGCTCGGCTTGCCGCCCATCCTCGCGGCAAAGCCGGTGCCCTTTGACCCCGACAGAGTGAAGTACGAGGAGTTTGGCGCTGCAATGATCGCCGCGGCAGGGCCATTTTCGAACCTCCTGCTGGCACTCCTAGCGGCTGGTATTGGCAAAGTCGTGGGCGTGAGCGGTATTCTTGACGTTATCCTGACAACGTTCGTGTATTTGAATGTAGCCTTGTTTGTCTTTAACTTGCTGCCGATACCGCCGCTCGACGGCTCACGCGTACTCTATGCCTTTGCTCCAGAGCCTTTACAGCGGGTTTTAGCGCAAATCGAGCCCTTCGGGTTCTTCGTCCTGATAGCTCTCATCTTTAGTGGTGTCCTCGGGCCGTTGATTACTGCATTGAATGGTGCAGTACTGCAGTACCTTCTATAGTGCTTGGCAGTCAAGCCCCGGAACGTGTACTTATCACAATAGAAACAGAGCTCTGTGCGGGATATACTAGTGAGTGGCCGGGAGAGGCCTCGAGCCTCAGCTAGTAAATGATTATCTGAATACTAATCATTAGGGAACTC
>DATHYB010000062.1:0-3155 GCA_035459365.1 Candidatus Limnocylindrales bacterium | reverse complement strand
CATGCTGCGCCATTTCCTCGAAGTACATGACCTCCTGCCGACGCTGCACCCCGCGACTCAGCTCTACGTCGTCGTGATCGGAGACATACTACCTGCAGCCCAGCGGATGATTGCGGCGCTACGGAAGGCGGGCTTGAATGTTGCAGCTGATATCACGGGCCGCAAGATTGGCTCACAAATTCAAACTGCCGAAAAGAAGGGTATCCATTATGTACTGTTTATCGGGGAGCAAGAACTTACCAGCGAACAGTTCGTACTAAAAAATCTACACACTGGCGTCGAAGAGAAACACGGCCTGAGTCGTATTATTAGTATAGTCAATGACTATCGCCATAGTGATGACGATGGTGTCTAGTCCATCCTGCGCTCGTGAGTGAGGCTCTAGCGATCACAGTGTATCTCTGTTACAATACGGCCTTATGCAAGTACACACCACTCAACTCAGCGACACTCGTGTCAAACTAACACTCCAAGCCGACCAGGCGTTACTCGAAGAAGTTCGCAATCAGACCCTGCAGCGTCTGGCGCGCGGCGTAAAGGTGCAGGGCTTTCGTCCTGGCAAGGCACCGCTAGCAGTCGTCGAGAAGCACATTGACCCTGCGCGGTACCAGTCAGAATTTCTTGATGCAGCCCTGAACCGCATGTACGGCGAAGCTTTGACGGCCGAGAAGCTCAGACCGGTTGCACAGCCCAAGGTAGAACTCAAGAAATTTGTACCATTTACTGATGTTGAATTTGAAGCTGAAGTTCCCGTTGTTGGCAAGGTTGACCTCGCAGATTACAAGAACGTTACGGTTGCTCGCAAAGGTGTTTCTGTAAAAGACGAAGATGTTGATGCTGTTCTCAATAATCTGCAGACGCGGATGGCTGAGAAAAAGGAAGTTGAACGTGCGTCAAAGGACGGTGATGAGCTGTGGATTGATTTTGTTGGGCGTGATGCGAAAACTGACGAGCCGATCAAGGGCGGCGACGGAAAGAACTATCCGCTGGTACTGGGCAGCAATACCTTTATCCCTGGTTTTGAAGAAAATCTCGTCGGACTTAAGCCTGGCGAAGAAAAAGAGTTTACTCTGACATTCCCAAAGGACTACGGAGTCAAAGCCCTGCAGGGTCGTAAAGTCACTTTCAAGACAACCGTCAACCAAGTCAAGGAAGTCGTCAAGCCAGTCGTGGATGATGAATTTGCCGCCAAAGTTGGCCCCTTCAAATCAGCAGATGAACTAAAGCAAAATGTCCGGGAGCAGCTCGAGACAGAACAACAGCAGCAGGCTGACCGCGAATACGAAAGCGATCTTCTCTCCAAGATCACAGAGCAGTCGAAGGTATCAGTGCCAGACGAACTCGTCGACGAAGAGCTCACTCGTCTTGAACAGGAAGAGCGCCAGAACGTCATGTACCGTGGTCAGACGTGGCAGGAGCATCTAGAAGCGGAAGGCGTATCCGAAGAAGAGCACCGTACCAACAATCGTCCCGGTGCTGAGATGCGCGTCAAAGCTGGCCTCGTCCTGGCAGAGATTGCAGAGAAGGAGCAGGTGCAGATTACACCTGAGGAGCTAGACCTGCGTATCCAGCTTCTCAAAGGCCAATACACCGACCAGGCTATGCAAGCTGAGCTGGACAAGCCTGAAAACCGACGGGAGATAGCATCGCGCTTGCTCAGTGAAAAGACGATCGCTCAGCTTGTGAACTATGCATCTCAGGTCGAAGGAGGCGGTAAAAAGAAAGCCACTGCGACAGCCAAAAAATAATTAGACGAGAGCCGAATAGATATTAATTAGCACTCTTGACCATAGAGTGCTAATTTCATATACTGGGTTGCAGGACAGCCATACATAGTTTCAATAAAACTCAAAGAGGGAGCTCATTATGTCGGTATTGATTCCTACCGTTGTCGAACAAGAAGGCCGCTACGAGCGAGCTTATGATATTTATTCGCGGTTGCTGAAAGACCGCATCATTTTTCTCGGGACAGATGTAAACCAGGCCTCAGCTAACGTCGTGGTAGCCCAGCTGCTCTTTTTGCAGGCCGAGGACGCCAAGCGGGATATATTCTTCTACATCAATAGCCCCGGCGGCAGCGTCTACGATGCTTTAGCTATCTATGACACGATGAAGTATATTACCAATGACGTTCAGACTGTGGGTATCGGCATGCAAGCTTCAGCAGCAGCCTTCTTGCTAAGCTCAGGCACTAAAGGTAAGCGCTTTCTTTTGCCCAACTCAACGGTTATGATCCACCAGCCGTCGAGTGGGACGCGCGGTAAGGTGACTGACCAAGAGATTGACCTGCGCGAGAGTTTACGTATCAAGAAACTGCTTGAAGAAATTATGGCCGGAAATACCGGCCAGCCGACTGAGCGTATCCACGAAGACATGGAGCGTGACAAGTGGCTGACGGCTGCAGAAGCGCTTGAGTATGGCATCGTCGATCGGATTATCAACACGCCGCCGAAAGAGCAGGGCAAATAGACATTAGTTAGCTGACCTGATATAACCTAATCTATGCCTGAACTACTACAACCATACAATGAATTTGATCCTGAAGACTTAGCTGGTCAATTACACCGATTAGTCCATGCATCTCGAGAGGCCTTAGAGGCTCGGAATTTACATGGAGTCGTTGCTCGATACGGTTTATCGCGTGAGCTAGCGGAGGCAAAAGTACGTAAAGGTCAGGTCGATCATCTAGACTCTCATATAGGTCATTATGCAATAGTAAACTCCGAGGGGGAGGTCAGGGGAAGCGGATCCGTCTTTCCGAATCTGCCACTGTACCGGCTACACATGCCGGTGCCGCCAAGAATTGCTTTCGGTCCGCTGAAACAAATCGATTATCGAATGGCTACCAATGTTGCTGCATGGACGGTATCGGAAGATCAGGAACTGCTCAGTGCGGCATATAGTGAGCTGTGCGGATCTACCGTTACGGGTAAAACGCCGGAGCAACTAGACCACGCAGTTTGGACGACCGAGCCGCTTACTTCGCCCGATATCAATCATGAGGCGATAACAACAGCTGGTATGGCAATGGTGATGACTGGCCGATTTGATGAGGGGGAAAACCGTTATTCTATACCTCCAAGAGCAAGATTGTACGCTTGGATAAGCGATCATGTCTTCCCGGCATCTGCTTTTGTTGAATAAAACCAGACTTT
>DATHYB010000061.1:0-11682 GCA_035459365.1 Candidatus Limnocylindrales bacterium | reverse complement strand
AAGGATTGCAGACGTAGAGGAGGCCGGCAGCGTAGGTGGCTAACGGATAAACCTTAAGAATATGTGCTAGTTGAGCGAGACGGTGAGCTCCAAGGGCAGTTAGAAAAAATATTCCAATGAATATAAGTTTTTGAGCAATTGATGATCCTACTACAAAGGAGACTGAGGCTACCCCTTTACTCAAGGGAAAAGCATTACTTGCCATTGGGACTAGCGCCGTACTAGGACCCCAGCCCATATCAAGCGCAAGGCCGTATAAGCCATCGAGTATCGGATAAGCTATAACTATGCTCACACCCATATAAAGCATTCTTGATTTTATACTTTCGAACATATATTTCTCATCAAATGAGTAGAACCTTCCAAGCTTTTTATAGCTACCTGTCGGTTTAAGATTTTATGAACATTCGTCTAAATTTATTTTGGAATTTGTGAAGGACGTAGCGAAAAGGTGAATATATGACTACGAGATATAAAATACACACCAAAAAAGCCAAAATACTTAAAATCGATCCTATGTAGAATTTTTTTTGCGGAGAATACTCCATAAGAACAGTGTACTTACCTTCACTATCCCTAAACTCTTTTGGTACATTCACTGAATCTAGCTTCCATTCATTAGCATAGCCGTTTCCCAGTATGTGATGCTCATCTGGTATTTTGTACTCGGGCCATCCTCCTAAGAACCTACGTAAATGATCCCCAAAGCTCGATGGCAAGCCATCCTTCATTATGTACGCATGCCAGCCACTATTGAATGTCTCAGTGAAAATAAAATTGAGATCGGTCTGATCTTCAATATTCAAACCATAGAGTGTCGTATTATATTTTACATATTTTACATTCCCTCCTGAATGAGCGGGACGATTACCTGCCGAGCTAGCAACTATAGATGTATCCAAACTTAAGGGAAGCGAGCGGACATCTATATCATCGAAATCATTTGAAGTTTTGACATCACTAGCCTCCGAATACAAGAATATCTTCGCTGCCGTAGCTCCTTCTGAAGATCTGAATGCTTTTTCCCATCGATACCACCCACCGTCCATTTTTTCTGATTCAGTAGGCAGAAGCCTGGTTTTGAATAAGCATTTATTATTTAAATCCTCCCATACGCAAATTTGGGGTAGACTACCTGAATTATTTTTGAACTGAATGCTCAGCTTATAGTCTCGGTCCTCATCATATCCACTCATATCTGTCCATGTACATGCAGCATGATTATCTGAAACTAAATTCAATGCAATTCCATCCTGACCAGACTTTGTAGCCTGCATGTCGATCTGTGCGGTACCAGGCTTAGACGCAGAGCAGTCGCCGACGGCTTTCTGCCATAGACCGTCAGAGAAGCTATTATTTTTGACTAAATTCGATGGTTTTTCTATAAACCTTAACGAGTCGACATTTATATTACCGATATATTCGCCCAACACCCCCCAAGAAGCCTGAACATTGAACTGCACATCTACATTACGTACAAAAGTATATGAAGATGCAGAGATACCATCATACAATACTGTATTTGGTTGGCCACTTTTTGGAATACTGTACAGATAAATAGAAAGTCTCGAATTTTTTGAGTCCGGAGTTATTAAAGAAGAAGTTTCCATCCATTGATCAGACGAGGCAACTTTGCTCAATCCCAAGCATTGTTGACTTACATTCTCCCAAATGCAGTATCTTGCTGGTAATTCTGACAGATTCTTATAGTTAACCCGAACTTTCACCAAGTCATCTTCGTTTGAGCGCACCATCTCCTTTTTTACGCACGCAAAATGGGATGCAGACGTCAGCTTCAACGCCTGGTTACCTTCTGCTCTATCCGTTACTATAGACTGATTGAATTTAGGTTTACCTATAGCTCCTAGAGAACAGTCAGTAACCGTTTTTTGCCATAAGCCACTCTCAAACCCCCCGTTATTGATAAGATCATTACTAGCTACCTTATAAATAGGTGTCTGCATTCTCCCCTGCTTCAGCTTGTATCTGCCCAGATTACTCCATTCGGATGATCGAGAGAGCTCTAAAAGTTCATTATCTACTTTGATGTATTGTCGTTCATCTGATGTAGTTACTTGCGATGAAAGAATTTTGGACTCAGCATCATATACAATTGGCTTATCTTCAATTTCCATTGCAGGCAATGATTTTGTGAACCTAATCTCATATACAGACCCCATCATTCTACTGCTTATATCGACGTAGTCTTCCGAATTTTTAATTTGCACTTTCCAGTTACCGGGATAACGAGCGTCTTGTTTTTTACCATGTGCACTGGAAGCGGAACTCCAAAGTACTTGCATATTCGTGTTACTATCATTCGTTCCGAACTTATCTACTTCATTCAGTACGCTTGAAGAACGATATATCTCGTTGCTGGAAAATGCTTTCAGAACCGTATTTATATCACCTTTATAGTTAATCGTATTTCTTGGCACATATATCAAATCGTTCAGATTGTTTTCTTCAATGTTCAAAAACGATAGATTGCCAAACTTCTTAGGTTTAGTCTGATCTTCAAGCTTGCGTAAGCTATCTCGTTCTATCTGCCTCCAGTAGTCATTTCCGGTGATGTAATTCCATTTGGCATCATTGTGCAAGAGCAAATACTTTATATTTGCTAAGCCCGCTATTCTACTAATACTACTAAAACTGTCACCGCCATCACTACCTGCAATATCTGAAATAGTTGATGGTATCAAGAAACTATTAGGAGATGTATTGCTCGTTAGTACCGGCTTATCGAGGAGGTACCGAGCGGGATCAGTACCTGCAAACCCACTGGGCCAATCATACGCCCCCAAGTAAGTATTAGATACAGGGAGGCTAGCAATCTTGAAGTGATCAGGCTGTGTCGATAGCCAATTCTTTGCATCAGCATAATAATCAGGTGGCCGAACTCTAGTAGATGGAATAACTTTACCGCCGCCATAAATTACATCACCAGTAAAAAATGCTTGTACAGGTAAGGCGAAGTACATCAACACCGACACTGCTACCGTTAATGACACTAAAGATCTTTTATATGTTTTCAATACTCCAGCAATAAGAAGCCCGAATGCTGGAGCTAGTCCTAGCAATAAAAGGGGACTGAATTTTGTTTCCAAACTCCTAATAGTCCGCGTGAGTGCGGGCAGCTGCTCAAAGACGACCTGCTTCGCATCAACAAAGATACCTTTTGTGCCCGTCAAGAAAAAGAAACTTACCAAAACTAATACGCCTAGAAAAATCTTCACATATCTGTCTTTGCCTACAAACAAATAAGTGATAAAGGACACGAAAGGCAAGAAGCTCAACAGATATACGAACGGATTCTGATAAAGTTTGTACCATGGATAATAAGCATCACCCTTATAGTCGCTATGAAGCATCCAGTAGCCCGTAAGATTGAAAGCGTCAGCTGGAGTTTTGCTATTAGCGGTCAACACATTTAAATCATCACTCTCCTTAGATGATTTATTACTCGCATTACTGTATTCAGAATTGAGTGACCCAGTTAGCGGCACCATCCAAAAGGAAGACAAAATCACAATTACAGATAAGGATGTAGCGAGAATTCCTAGGGGCCGGACTGATTGATGTTTCAGGGATAGGACTAAAGCGAGCAGAACAATTGTACATGCATACATTATGAAAACTGCAGGATTGGAAAATGCGCTTGTCAGCAAGGAAACAACTAACAGCGCGTGAATGACTGATGATTTTAAAAAGTTTTTTGAAACTGAAATTTTTATAAAATGCCCGAGTACAAGTGGGATAAATGCGTACGACAAGACAAATAAATTTCTCATAACCCAAACATATGTAAGCGTGTATGGATTTGCCATATATAAGGCGCCAGCTAGCGTTGCTGCTAATTTATTACCACCCAGCCTTCTTGTAAGGTAATACATAGATAAGCCAGCACCAGCAACAACAATATACATAAATAACTTTTGAGTGGCTGAAACTGAGAATCCAAAAGCATTCGCAATAAAAATGTACACACCGTAAGGAAGAAGATTGGCGACTATCCTAGAATCTGGCGTTCCTAGATTATTAGTATCATTCCAAATGTAGAACAATCTCCTGAAAAAAGCCTCGGGATCATAAGGATACGCCAAATCTAATGTATCTAAAACATTATCCCCGTCATACCAGCCCATAACAACAGAAGCCATCAAGCATATAAATATTACGCCGCTATATGGCCTCATCATTAGCAAGCGTGGATGACACAAGACCTTGATCAGTTTATTTAGTAGATTCAGATACTGCCCATCCTTTACCGGTATGTTTGAACTTATGGAACTTACTAATCACAATCAGAAAGAAATAATATACACTTGCAAAGGGTCGCACTTGTAAGCTCATTAAGATAGCTTTCATGAGTATAGTTTTCGGTATCTTATACTCTTTTTCAACATCCAAGCTTGTTGACTCAGAAAAAAACGACCTGTTCATTTGTTGAGACATTTCAAATCGCTTGCGTTGCTTAGCATAATCCGCAGCTGATTTAGGCATTTTGTAATGAACAATAGCATTTTTGGCAAGAGTGAAGCTTCCACCGATCGCTCGATTATAGAAGTAGATATAGGCATCGTTTCCTACCGAATTACTAGGCACTACTATTCTTTTATACAAACATTTCTTGAGAGCAAGTACTCTTCCATGACAAGCATAAACATTATCGCCCTTGTTATATTCAGATTTTACATACTCCTGAATCGACGAACTGACCAGGAGAGCGCCATTAACGACACCTAGATCGGATATACTCCTAGGGTTACCGGAGGCAAGTGTCGCACGATGCTCTTGCATGCTTAAAATCAAATTTTCAATCATAGAATTATCATTGATGCTGATGTCAGCATCTAGAAGCACAAGAATATCTGTTTCAACTTCTTTGAAAATTTGATTCAACCGTTCAGATTTACCCAAGTTCTCTTTGGACTCCATGACTTTGATGATCGATGAGTTCAGCTGCTTGGCCAGTGATACCGTATCGTCCGTTGAGCCATCGTCTATTACTAAAATTTGAACTAGCTGGACTGAATTAAGGGATTGTTTCAAGATGGATTCAAGTAAATCTTTTATGTTCTTTTCTTCGTTATATGCCGGTATCGCAATTGAAATTTTATACATTACCACTGATACTCCATTTGAATTGATCGTACGATTTATCGAAGTTTATAGTTCTTGAGAATAGCCATGCAGCTTCACGGTATCTATAATATCTTTGATTGTCAGACAAAATATCGAGTAACGAGTCTGCAAGCTTAACGGGCTCTTGACTGGATACAACATATCCTGTTCGTTTATGAATAACACTATCCCTCAAACCATCTACATCATATACCACCGCAGGTGTGCCTTGACTGTTTGCTTCAGTAACGACCAACCCCCATCCTTCCTTGATAGATGTAACCAGTAGCAGGTGCGACATCCGCATAAGCTCGATTTTGGTATCCTGACTGACACGTCCCAGAACTTCTATATCGCTCGCGTACCGGCTTGCTTTGATGTATTCCAGTACTTGCCGCCCATAATCGCCGCTCGTATCCCCGGCAACCTTCAACTGTAAGTCGGGCAATTTCTGTTTTGCCAGCTCAAAGGCTTTAATCTGGTCAAGCGTTCGTTTCATAGGGCGGACAGATCCCAAACTGAGTAATGTTGGTCGCTTAAACTTCTCTACTCCCTCGAGCGACGACAGTGGATCAATCTGGATACCTTCTGAAATAATATATACATTCTCTGGCCTGAAGCCGTGGCGGATAAGATCATCACGAGTACTTTCCGAGACGGTGATGACTTTACGGTCGGCTAGTGTGCGAAGATACAGTGGCTCGAGAATATACCCAAGCCAGCCGATATACTTTGGTAGTTGATAAAACCATATTTCTCGGCATAACTGGTGGACAAGCAGGACACTACGTTCATGGACGTAATACTTTGTGAAGAATGGAATGGTATTGACCTCGTCGATGACAATATCTGCCCAGCCTTGCAAATGCTTTTGGTAGTAGACGCGGGCATTGTGGTACACCGTGAATCGATTGCCGACTCTGACAACCTTGTAGCCGTCGATTTGATCCTCTGTAGCTGCACCTTTATATGCGCCTGTTACAAAGATTATATTATGGCCGTCACGGACTAAGCGCTTGGCTAGCTCAGAGGCTACGACTTCAGCGCCTCCAGCATGAGGATGTGTTTTGTCTTTCCAAGTAAACCATAGAATCCTCATAGTTCCTTGTGCGTGCGGACCACATACAGTGGGCGGTTGATAACTTCACCGTGAATATTGGCTATATATAGGGCAATCAATCCTAATGAACAGAGAACAATTCCAATTGCAAAAAGTAACAGCATAGCCAGTAGAGCCGTTCCACTAATATTCAGCCCCATTGGATCGCCCATCAGAAAAACTTCTATATACGTAAATAATCCGAGGACACCAAAAATAAGGATAAAGGCCAGACCGATATATCCGGCTAGCCTGAGTGGGAATAGGCTATGAGCCGTGAAACTGTTGAGTGCCAGCTTGATAAGCTTATGTGTACTGTAACTTGGTTTCCCATGAATTCGCTTGCCCGTCTTGAAGTAGACATAGCCCCGCTTGAAGCCGAGCCAGTCGATCAGGCCGCGGGTCAGGCGTTGACGTTCAGTAAAGCCCTTGAAAGCTTCGACTACCTTACGGTCGATCAGCCGGTAGTCGGTTGAATGTGGCACGATCTTAGTTTCGGAGATGCGGTTCATAATCTTGTAGAAGGTCTTTGAGCCGTATTTCTTGAGAGCATTGTAGTGTTCATGAGTGGCCCGGACACCTATCACAACTTCATATCCCTCTTTCCATTTGGCTATGAATTCGGGAATGCACTCAATGGGGTGCTGGAGATCGGAATCGATGATGATAACAGCGTCACCCTTGGCTGCTTCTATACCGGCGGTCGTGGCAACTTCTTTGCCGAAGTTCCGGGATAGCTCTATCAGACGTACGACTACTTTTTTGGGTTTTAGCCCTTCAATGATCGCGACAGAATCGTCGCTGCTGCCGTCATCAACGAAAATAAGTTCGAGTTTGTGTTCGAGGGAATCGGCAATTTCATTCAGCTGTTTAAAGAAAATTGGTATGTTTTTAGTTTCGTTGTATACAGGCGTAACAACTGATATCAACTCCTTACTCATCCTTTCAGTGTAAACCCTGCTCGGTAGCCAGTCCAGCCGAGCAGACCGAGTAGCATTGTCACAGTACCTATCACCAGACCACGGACAACAGCGTCCGGCGTCGCATGTGATAGCACGAGTAGAATGGCCGTGACGACCGCACCCAGCCCAACAAAGACGAGGACCCAATAATGCCTCAGTGCAATGTGGTAATTTGCAATGAGATTGGTCAGCGACACAGCCAGCATTGCCATGCTCAGCAGTGGTAAGAGATGTGCGAAGTTATCGTACTTAGCACCGAACAGGAGATGAATAACTTGGACTGGAAAGAGCACAAATACTAGCGCTGCCGCACCGCCGAGCACCAGCGTGATGATGAATGACCTGACGAGCAAACGGCTGTTTTCCTGCGGCGGTCTGCCGACCTTCACGGACGACAATAGCACCACGGCAAATGACCCTGTCAGGAACAATACAATCCGGGCTACAGTAGACATACCCGCATACTGGCCGGCGACTTCCGGCGAGAACAGATATTTGATGATTGTGACGTCCGCACTGTAGAGGAGCGTGGTGACAAGCGAAACGGTAAATACCAATCCGGCGTATTTCGCCTGCGGACGGAGAACCGCCCATTCGGGCTTGCCCTTTGCCGGATATTTCTGGTATCCCAGCTTCTTTGCCCGGTAACCGGTATATATGAGCGCGATGATCTGCGCTGCCAACAGTCCGCCAATAGCCCCAGCTGTCTTGAAACCTGCGAGCACCAGCAGTATAGAAGCTATAATCTTAGTCAAGGACGCCAGTATTCCCTGTAGGGACGATGCGATGAAGTCACTCTTCCCTCTCAGGTACGCGCCGCGGAAACCAAGCTGTACACTCACCACCAGCACGAGCCCGATGATAATGAACGGCACGATTGACTCGAATTTCAGGGCTGATTTGAGCAGCGGTGATGCGGTGGTAATCAGCGCCAGGCAACCAAGCGCGACATAAAGTGTTATCTTTTCTAGCTCCCCAACTATATGCCGGGTTTTCTGCGGATCAGATTCATTGACAACTACATTCGTCGAAATCAACGACAGAACGGTGATAAAAATCGTCATCTGCGTGAACAGCGAGATCAGGACTTGCACCTCACCGAAGGCCGCCGGCTCAAGTACTCGCCCGAGCACCGGATAATACAAATAATTCAAAAACGACACGGCCAGCGAGCCGACGAAAAAGATCAGGTTGTTGCGCAGGAAGTCGTTGGTCCTGAGCGCGCCAAGGAGCTTGTGCATTGTATCTAGTGTAAAGGAGTCCGTGCTGGTTGGCGAACGGGAAGCCTAGGCTGCATCCCGCTTGAGAAACAGCAGCAGTCCGATGAGCCAGCCGACGATCAGGTATATGGTGAACACGCCGGCGGCTTGCCAGGGTGAGAGTGGCGATGACGGCGCGAGCATTGAGGCTGGCTGGTTCTGGACGACGGACTGCAGCAGTGTGAAGGGTAGGTAGGCTGCCCGTTCTCTGAGCAGCAGACCGAGCAGGATCTCAATGGTTAATGGTAGCAGGAACAACACGGCAATGGCTCCGTTTTGATTTCGTACCAATACGGCGATCAGCAGCGCAAACATGGCGTAAGCCCACGAGTAAAACAAGACGCGGGCTACCAGGTCGAGTGATGGCAAGTCCTGCGGGACGAAATTCACGCCCTTCAGCAGCCAGCCGGCATATGTCAGTAGTGGCGCCAGGGCAGCAAAGACTGCCGTAAGCAGGAGGACGAGCACGGTAACCGTGACAATCTTGGCGACGAGGACCTGCCAGCGCCGCGGCGAGCTAGTAAGGGTATACATGATCGTACCAAAGCGGTACTCGTGCGTCATGAGCAGCACGCCGATGATGGCGAAAAACAGCACCAGGAACTGGATGGCATCCGTCATTTGCCTCACCAAGGCACCGGGGTCCGTCACGGGGGCAGTGGTACGGTAGCCCATGATGTAAAAGGCGAAGAATACGGTGATAGCCAGGCAGGCCAGGATGAGTCCGTAGGTAGAGCGGATGGTCAGTAGTTTGCGAATTTCGGAGCGTAATAAGTGGATCATCGGACTATCTCCTGGGCGTGGTATTCTTCGGCGTCGGCGGTGAGCTCGAGGAAGGCCGTCTCGAGGGTTGGCTGCTGGCAGACGAGTTCGTAGACGGGTACGCCAGCGTCAAAGGCGAGCCTGCCGATGTCATCGGTTTTGGCGCTGGTGACTCGGAGACCGCCGTTGTAGTGCTGAAAGGCGAGAAGTTTGCGGTGCAGGATGCCTTCGAGCCGCTGCAGCTCTGGCGTTCGGACAAAGACGTGCGTCTGCGAGCTGCCGGTAACAAGTTCCTCCATGGAGGTGCTGGCGATCAGCTTTCCCTTGCCGATAACCACGATATTGTCGGCCATCTGGGAGACTTCGCTGAGCAGGTGGCTGGATACTAAGACCCCATTTCCCTGGTCGGCGTAATCCTTGATAAACGCCCTCAGCCAGGCAATGCCTTCCGGATCAAGCCCGTTAGCTGGCTCGTCGAGAAAGAGATACTTTGGGCTGCTGAGTATGGCCGCCGCGATGCCGAGCCGCTGCGACATGCCGAGCGAAAACTTGCCCGGCATTTTGGTGGCGACATCTTCCAGGCCGACCCGCTCGAGTGATTCATCAACGCGGGTATCTGACAGTCCTGCAGCGGCGGCTAGGACTCGTAAATGGTTGCGGGCCGTCCGGGTTGGGTGGAAGGCTTTGGCTTCGAGCAGCATGCCAACCACAGCAGACGGCTGGCTGTAACTGGCGAGGGGCTTACCATCGTACAATGTCTCCCCGCCGCCGTTGTCGAGTCCGAGCATCAGGCGCATGGTCGTCGTCTTGCCAGAACCATTGGGACCAAGAAATCCAGTCACCTTGCCCGTTTCAACGTTGAAGCTGACGTCATTGACGGCCCGCTTCTTCCGGTAGTGCTTGGTGAGTCCGATCGCTTCGATCATACCAACAGTATACGATTCCGATGTAGGATTTACCATATTAAAAGAGGCTAGACTGTCCTCGTCTAGCCTCTTTATGGTATTCGATTCGCTTTGCTTACTTAATGACGTAAGTTTTGTCGAAGTTGTTGTTGGTTTCGTTCGATTCGTTCGTAATGCGGTTGATGTCGTCGACGCGGGCCTGGACGGTGTGCGTTCCCTTAGTCGCCTTCCAGGTAGCCGTCTTATTCGGGCCGTAATTAGCCGTCAAAGTTACAGATGCACCCGGTGCCAAACTCGTAGAATTGGTATCGCTCCAGCTAACCTGTACGCCGTCAACCCAGAAGCTGACGCCGATGATCGTACCGGAAGGTGTGGGGGCCGTACCGATATTTTGTACGACAGCACTGAAGGTTGTGGCGTTACCGGCAGCAGGAATTGCCGGGTTTGAACTGATTGCCGTTACAACCAGGTCTGGCTGCGGCGTGACTACATTGATAATGACAGGAGCGGACGTCGTCACATTACCAGCGGCGTCAAAAGCTTTGGCCGTCAGTGTCTTAGCACCCAGTGTTGTGCCGGTTGTATTCCAGCCATAGCTCCATGGAGCCAGCGTGTTGGTATCGAGCAGGGTGGAGCCGTTGTAGAACTCAACTTTGGTGACGGCAACATTGTCAGCGGCCGACGCATCAAGCCGGACCGTAGCACCCTGGCCAATATTCGTGCCCGTCGCCGGAGTCGTCAGCGAAACTGTCGGGGCAACCGTATCAGCAGCAGTCACCGTTAGGCTGGCAGCCACCAGATTGTTCGTCTCGCTTAGTTCATTTTGGATGCGGTTGACATCATCTACTTCTGCCGTTACCGCGTGCACACCGTCGATTGCCGTCCAGGTTGCATTGCCATCAGGACCTCCGTTGGCCGTCAAGGTAACGGACGCGCCCGGAGCCAAGCTGGATGTATAGGTGTCGCTCCAGCTCACCTGTGCACCATCGACACTGAAGCTTACGCCTATGATCTTGCCGACTGGAGTTGCAGCTGTACCTTTGTTGGTGACAACGGCCTTGAAAGTCGTCAAAGCTCCAGGTTTAACTACCAAGGGATCTTGCGAAATAGAACCGACAACCAGGTCCGGCTGCCCGCTGACCACCTCATCATTTCTGTAGACAAAACCTTCCCGGCCGCTTGAGACGTAGTTGTAGAGCAAATTTTGCTGAGTAGTACTGGTCACAACTTTGTGCGGCGACGTAACAGTTGCAACAGGCGCACCATTACGTGACACGGTAGCGGAAACCGTACCGGCGGACAGGTCAAACAGGTGGGTCGATACTCCAGCCGCTGCTTCAACCGTGTAAGTCTTACTTCCCACGACAGTTTTGATCGTGCCAGGGGCAGTTAGAAATGCCATGACTTCAACTTTATTACGGGCCGGCGAGCTGCCTGAACGTAGTTTCATGATTTTTGAGTACAGCGGCGACGGCATGAGTCCGTACGGCTGGTTGCGGTGCGACACATAAATGGTGTCCCGCTTGACTGCCGGGAACGAACCGAGCTTGTAGCGTGTCAGATAGTACGAG
>DATHYB010000060.1:0-6190 GCA_035459365.1 Candidatus Limnocylindrales bacterium | reverse complement strand
CTGGCCACCCTGCCCGAAGCACCACTGGTACAAGCGCTTGGCGGCAGTGTCCATATTATCCCTTTCAAAGACGGTCGCTCAACAACCAAAATCATTTCTAAAATTGAGCAACTCGCCGTAGACTCCTAGCCGAGGAAGTATGGAAGATAGCTGGAACAACGCCACGAACATTCTCTGTATTCGCCTCGACAACATGGGTGATGTCTTAATGACGACCCCGGCGCTGCGCGCCTTGAAGCAGGCTGTTCCTGGTCGGCGGATCACGCTGCTGACATCAAGTGCTGGTGCACCGATAGCTCGCATGGTTCCAGAAATCGACGAGGTACTGACCTTTGATGTGCCGTGGGTCAAGACTGATACGCCTGACGGCCCTGAAGCTGTCCTGGCGCTGGCCGACAAACTCAAGACATATATCTTTGATGGCGCCGTCATCCATACCGTCTATAGCCAGAATCCTATGCCAGCTGCCATGCTGTGCTATTTGGCGGGTATTCCGCGTATTGCTGGCTACTGCCGCGAGAATCCCTATGGACTGATAACTGAGTGGCTGCCCGATCCTGAACCGCTCGAAACAATCCGGCATGAAGTCGATCGACAGCTTGATCTCGTCCGCATGCTCGGTGCTGAGCTGCCGGCGGATGACGATAGGCGCCTGAGTCTCCAAGTAAGTGATAGTGAGCACACAGCTGTCCGGCAGCTGCTTAAAGATCTGGGCGTGCAGACTGATAAACCATGGCTCTTGCTTCACCCCGGTGTCAGTGAAGAAAAACGCCGCTATCCTGCCGCTGACTACATCCGTGCCTGTCGCACATTGATCGATGAAGACGGCTACCACATCATACTGACGGGCAGCCGCTCGGAACGCGATTACTGTGACAGTATTCAGCAGCAACTTGGGGACAGCTGTGTCAATGCGGCAGATACCTGCTCTCTACATACGCTCTGTGCCTTGATAGCCGAAGCTCCCCTGCTCATTTCAAATAACACAGGGCCAGTGCACGTCGCTGCAGCTGTCGGGACACCAGTCGTGGTACTCTACGCTATGACCAATCCGCAGCATACCCCGTGGCAGGTAGCGAACCGTGTGCTGTATTTTGATGTTCCAAATCATCTTCGTTCCAAGAATCGGTTATTACAAAACTTTCCTGGCCAGGCCGAGCCGAAGGCGTCGCCGGAAGCGATTGTTGCGGCAGTCCGAGCATTGGGAGAACAGCATGCCTGAAATGACTGTATTGATTCCGACCTATAACCGCCTGACGGCTCTGGTCGCTACATTATCTGCGTTGGCCTTTCAGTCATACAAGCCTTTCAAAATCTTCATAGCAGATCAGAGTGACGAGCCAATAGTTTGTTCGCTCCATTTCCAATCTATTGTCCGCTTTCTTGAGCATAAGGGGATAACAGTTTGTGTTAAACCCAACTTGCCACGGCGCGGAATTGCCCACCAATCGCAGTTTTTACTTGACCAGGTCGATACTCCCTACTGCCTGTTTCTGGGCGATGATGTTTTACTCGAGCCTTTTGCTCTTCGAAATATGATTGAAACTTTGAAGCGCGAAGGCTGCGGCTTCGTTGGAAATGCGGTGATTGGTTTGTCCTATAAAGCTGATGAGCGTCCCCACCAGCAGCATATTGAACTTTGGAATGGTCCTGTGCAGCCAGAATACATCACGCCCGCGTCCAAAGCTTGGGAACGCTACCAACTGCATAATGCCGCGAACTTATGGCACGTCCAAGAAAAGCTCGGTGTTACGCCCGATAATCCCCAAACGTATAAGGTCGCATGGGTTGGAGGTTGTGTTATGTTCGACACGGCCAAACTCCGGGATGTTGGCGGTTTTTCATTCTGGACAGAGCTACCGCCGCAACATGCTGGCGAAGACGTACTGGTTCAACTACGAGTTATGAAGAAGTATGGTGGTTGTGGTGTAATGCCCTCAGGCGCCTATCATCAAGAATTGCCGACAACAATTCCTCAATCAGAACGAAAGGTAGATGCCCCAAAATGCTTGGCAATATAGACCCACACACCATACGAAAGATTGCAGTACTGCGGGCGAATGCGCTCGGTGATTTTATCTTCATCATTCCGGCTTTGCAGGCGCTGCGGGAAACTTTTCCAGACTCAGAAATTATACTCCTCGGCAAACAGTGGCATGCCGACTATGTCCCTCGCCATGTGCCGGCAGTCGATCGTGTTATCGTCGTGCCGCCGTACCCTGGCGTGGGCGGACCGGAAGATGCACCTCGTGAAAGCCCTGAATTGCAGGCATTTTTTGAAGCTATGCAGGCTGAGAGATTTGATATTGCACTGCAAATGCATGGTGGCGGTGGCAACTCCAACCCCTTCCTGTCACGGCTCGGTGCGCGCATGACCGTCGGCTTGCAGGCGCCCGATGCTCCCTCCCTCGATATATCAATTCCCTACGTCTTTTATCATCTCGAAGTGCACCGCTACCTGGAAGTTGTGCGGGCAATCGGTGCTCAAACGGCTCATATAGTACCTCGAATCACTGTTTTGCCCTCAGATCGGCAGACCGCCCAAACATTTCTGACAAATGCGGGTATCCAGCAGCCCTATATCGTGCTTCATCCAGGGGCAAGCGACCCGAGACGGCGCTGGTCGGCGGTAGAATTTGCGGCAGTTGCGGCTCGTTTAATCGACAAAGGATATGCGGTAGTTGTATCAGGAGTAGGAGATGAAGCGGCAGTTGTTGCCGAAGTTTTAAAACACGAACCAAGAGCGGTCAGCGCCGCTAATGCGCTCACGCTCGACGGATTTACAGGGCTCCTAGCTGAGGCCGTATTAGTTATTTCAAATGATACAGGCCCGCTCCACCTGGCTGCAGCGGTTGGAACGCCAACAGTTGGTATCTATTGGTTTGCAAACATGTTCACTGCGGCTCAAATCAATCGTAGCAATCATCGGCCGCTTATTTCATTCACCATTGCCTGCCCAGTTTGTGGAGCTCCAAGCGTCGACAGCTATCAGACAAACAAGCGCTACTGTGAGCATAATGACTCATTTGTAACAGACGTGCCTACCGCCCGGGTATTGGAAGAAGCAGAAAGTCTGCTCGGGAATCACTAAAGGGCGCTGCCCGTTCCTTCGGCCGTAGCTGTCAATGTAGCTTCGGCAATGATGTGTCCTGTGGCGGCTTCGAGTACCTGGTGCTTGTCTGAGTTAACGGGGATAGTAAGGACCATATCAAGAGCGTATAGTTTGAAGTTATAGGAGTGTACGCCTTTGAAATAAACCTGGTTTGGACCTTCGTAGCCAGGCGTGCCGCCATTGGCAAGTCCTTCGGTGCCGCCGAGTGGTATGGTGCTTTCGGCAACTTCATGCGTTGCATGAGGAATGTTGAACACCAGCCAGTGTATCCAAGGCTGCGGTGTGGCATCCTGGTCCTCGACTATCAGTATGAAACTTTTAGTCTCATCCGGTATATCTGCAAATACGAGCGGCGGACTGATGTTTTCTCCGAGTCCTGTATATTTTAGTGGGATGGGCTCGTCTTGGTTGAATGCGGGGCTGCTGATAGTCATGAGTTGTCTCCTTATTGGAAGCTAGTGTACATGCATTTTTATTGTTCGCTTGTTCAATATCTCACAGGAATGCCAGCTCGCAGCGACTATACTGTTCGCCATAAGGACTGTATGCAGTGATCGATGTTACGACAGAGCCAATTCAAACTATTGCCCTATTCCGCGCTCTCAAGCTGGGAGATATGCTTGTATTTGTGCCAGCGTTGCGCGCGCTCCGAGCGGTATATCCAAAGGCTCACATTGCCTATATAGGCCTTCCGTGGGCGCGTGAGTATGCGAATCGCTACAGTCAGTACATTGATGAATTTATAGAGTTTCCCGGTTATCCGGGATTAGTTGAGCGTGAGTATGGCGCAGCTGCCGTGCTGCAATTCCTCGGCTCCATGCAGCAGCGAAAGTTTGACCTTGTACTGCAGATGCATGGCAGCGGTCAACTCTCAAATCCATTGGCATGTTTGTTTGGTGGTTTGAGGACGGCAGGATTTTACGTGCCTGGTGGTTTTTGTCCTGATTCTGATACATTTATGCCCTACCCTGACGACAAGCACGAAATCCATCGGCATCTCGAACTATTGAATTATGTAGGTATTCCTGATGCAGGAACAGATTTAGAATTCCCCATTACTGAGCAGGACCGCTCCCTCATAGACGCGCTTGTGCCAGATAAGACGAGGCCGTATGCCGTGCTGCATCCAGGCTCCGTTAGTGGTGGCCGGTGGCCAGTAGAACGCTTTGCCGAGCTGGGAGATTGGCTCGCCGATTGTGGCCTGCAGGTGGTTTTGACCGGTTCCCCTGCAGAAGCGGAACTGGCTGATCGTGTGCAGTCACTTATGAAGGAGCAGGCACTGAACGCGTGTGGTAAAACTGAGCTAGGGCCGCTTGCTGCACTGCTCGCCAGTAGCCAGCTTGTCGTTTCAAATGATACGGGTGTTGCCCATCTTGCAGTGGCTGTTGATGCGCCGAGCATCACAATTTTCACGACGGCTGATCCGAAACGCTGGGCACCGCTTGAGCATGAATGGCACCCTCACTTGCTGCTCGAAGATGCATCCGCACAGAACGTAAAACTATTAGCAGAGCAATTACTAACAAGGAGCACATCATGAATCCACTACGCGTATTTACCTGGCACATCCACGGCAGTTATCTGTATTACCTGACGCAAACCCCTGTGGAGTTTTACTTGCCAAAGGGCGAAGGCGAAGGCTACGGCGGTCGGAGCGGTACGTTTCCCTGGGGTGATAATGTGCACGAGATTCCTATTGATGAAGTCAAAAACCACGAGTTTGACGTCATCCTGTTTCAGCACCGCAAGAATTATCTCGAGGATCAATACCAGATTTTGACTGAAGCGCAGCGGGCTCTGCCCAAAATATATCTTGAGCACGACCCGCCTCAGGAACATCCAACTAACACCAAACACTTTGTAGATGACCCTGATATGCTGCTAGTGCATGTGACGCACTTCAACAAACTCATGTGGGATAACAACCGCACGCCTGCAACTGTCATTGAACACGGTGTTATGGTGCCTGATCACGTGACGTATAGCGGCGAGCTCGATAAAGGTATCGTAGTGGTTAATAACCTCGGCAAACGGGGACGCCGTTTAGGCCTCGATGTCTTTGAGCAGGTACAAGAGCACGTGCCGCTTGACCTCATGGGTATGGGCTCTGCTGAAGTACCGGGCACTGGTGTCCGCGGTGAAGTTTCGCCGCATGAGATTGCTGAGTTCGTGTCTCACTACCGCTTCTTCTTCAACCCGATCCGCTATACCAGTCTCGGCCTCGCCATCTGTGAAGCCATGATGGCCGGACTGCCGATTGTCGGCTTGGCAACGACAGAATTGGTAACGGTAGTAGAAAATGGGAAAACAGGCTATCTTGCCACAAATCCTGAGGAGTTGGTCGCACATATGCAGCGTTTACTCGACGATCCGCGGCATGCTCACGAGCTGAGCCAAAATGCTCGGGCCTACGCAGAGAAGCGGTTTGGTATAGAGCGATTTGCCGAGGATTGGAAACGCACGCTTACACAGTTTGTGCAAGAACGGAAAGAGACACGGGGGTAGTATGGCAGATAAACACACCGTCTACGTGACCGAACCAGATGTCATTGATATGCAGGCGTTAGCTCGATTACTGCTAGAGCCTGACTATGTACTTCAAGCTGGCGCAGTAACCTTCGAATCTGCAGACCCAGAAGCTGTCAAAACGCTCGTGATTCGTTCTGAAACGATCATCAGGGACGACATTAAACAGTATTTCCCTGCTGTCCAGTCTGTTGTGCGCATTGGTACCGGCCTTGATAATGTCGATCTTGCGTATTGTTCGGCAGCAGGCATTCACGTGTTTAACGCGCCCGGAGCCAATGCTGATGCGGTCGCTGAATACGTCGTAGCGGTTGTCCTTGCAGCCCGGCGTAGGCTCCACTTACTCAGTGAATCGGACGTGCAGTCCTGGAACCGCTTCAAATTTTCAGGACATGGTATCGGTGGCCGGAGCGTCGGTATCATTGGCTATGGAAATATTGGTCGGTTACTGCATCAGAAATTGCAAGGACTCGGCTGCAGACGGTTCATGATTTATGATCCCTACGTTTCTGAGGAGCAGGCCACGGCAGCTGGCGTCGAACTCGTACCGCT
>DATHYB010000059.1:0-2851 GCA_035459365.1 Candidatus Limnocylindrales bacterium | reverse complement strand
CCCGATTGCGATTGTACCTCTCGTAGGGAATCTATTACATCTCCGAACGGCTGAAGCTACAAAAAAGCGTTACTTCAACTTGCATAAATTTCTATTTACTACTGCTGTCGGCAATGGGCAGTTCGGGCTCGAGTATGAGGGCCTCAAACCTCTCGATGATCCAGATCTCGATATGCTCGTACCCGGAGACATACAGCAGTTGAGCAGCCATGACATACATTCAATTACTGATTTCGAAGTAGGAAAAGTCAGCACAACCGCATGGAGAGTCGTAGAAGGACTTCCGGAAGATAAGCCTTCCCTGTTGTTCTCGAAAGAACCCAAGCCAACGATGGATGCCTCACAGCTCTATAAGCCGGCCAGCAAAAAAGAGGTCGAGCGCGTGATCACTCACACGCTCGACCGGATGAAAAGAGGCTAGTTTACTGCTCGGTACCGTATACCTCCTCGTATGGAAGATATACTGCCTGAAATTCTTCACGGCCTACAATGTACCTGTCAGATCCTATGTGACTGGTATCCGCAGGATCAATATGTGCGGCAATCATGCAGTCCGGTCCTCCAACCTGCTTTTCTCCCCAAGGAGCCTCTACAACTATCTCTGACTCAAGGGGATTTTGCAGTGCCCGTACTATTCCCTTGGCAACGAAAATGCCTTCTTCTTCAGTTGGATCATAGCGCACGGCAAATACATCTGGCTTCAAGATAGTTTCTTCTCCGCCGGGATGTTGGACGATCATTTCACCTTCGGAAGTTACGTTCTCAGTTTCAAAACGGCCATTTGCGAGAATTGTTTTGACTATTTCACCAAGCACGCCCTGCCGCGCTGGTATTTTCAAGTTTTTGGGATTATTGGGGTTCTTGGCATAAAGTGGCGCCTGCTCCAATGCTGATGTTATTTCGGGGGTTTGTAAATCTAGTTCATAAGGATATGGGGTGCTGTCTTTTTCAAAACTCATTTATAAAACCTTTCTGAGGTGAATGCTTGATAGCGATAGTTACAAGTCCGCTCTTGATTGTGTACGTCTTACACTATCTATAGGACGCACTGAATAAACCTGCTGACCTTTGCAGGAAATCATGAGCAGATTAGAAAGAGTTAGTTATGCATTTGTGTTCTCGCCCTTAGACGGAACAGCTCCTTGTTACCTCCTTTGTACTGTGACATATCAGTTGATAATGCATAGTGTGATTACTACACGATCTGTTTGTATCAAATAACAATTTCTTGTGCAAATAGCTAGATATGATTAGTAGTTATGTTCTTCTCTGCCATTACCGGCTTGACCCCAGGCGAGAGATATCACTCATGTATATAAACAAAAATATATTGACGTAATTTTGACTGTTGCAAAATAATGTTTGACAAAATCGATCAAGCTCATATACTTGGTGTCACTGAAACACTTAAATAGGACGACTCATATGGCAGGATACGAAGGCATAAACGATAGATTCCCCGGCTATAATCAAAACGAATCAGCAGGTGAACTGGAAGGTATAGCATCAGCAGAGTCCGCATCTGAACCGAAATTTACACCCGGTGATATACCTTACCTAACAGCTTCGGAGATCGAAAAAGCCGGTTTTGATGATCGCACTATTGACACTGTGTTGCGCAGCTATGCTCGTGATGTATTAGGCCACAGTATCGGAGGGCCCACTGATGAAATGCGACGAGTTGATGCCATAAACGATGAGCGGAATGCTCTACTGCCTGATTGGGCAAAAAGACGCTAGATAATCAGGATGCCACACCAATACGAGTAGCATTTATGTTTGAAAGCAATACTTCTTGTAACGGTGTAGCTGGGCCTTTGACACGAACAACACGCTTGATCGCTGCCAAGCCACGGATCGCGCCTTCTCGGATGCCCGGTTCGCTCTGAATGTACTTGCCATGTGGCGTGTTAGCCGTCCACGGATACATCCATCGTACTTCAAGAGGAATATTGCCTTGCCAAAAACGTTTATCAATCCATGGAAATATTTGAGGACGTGTCAAAGCCAAGAAGCCAAGGCAGAGGATGTTTTCATCGGCCCGCTGCAACTCAGGCGTAGCCATTTCATCATAAGCCCTTAGTCTTCGCAGCGTTTCGTTATACCTACTATGCGCCTGCGGGTCATCAGCTGGCAATTCGTACATGCCATTCGGATTACCATATATGCCATGCACCATGCCGTCGTACACAGCTTGACGTCCTTCCAAGAATTCACCTTCAGTTATAGATACCTCGGAGTCAACTATCCGACCAATATAAGCGGTCAAATAGCCCGTTACGCCCTGGTATGCCCGCTTGGTTTTCTCAGGCAAATCTTTGTAACTCGCATTGATACTATCAAGATCACTTCGCAGCGATATGCCACTCTCGTCTTCGCGCGGGACAAATGTACCATCTCTTGACGCCGGAAGCGAGGCCTGAATCCCGATGTGCGCCAGTTCCCCGAACTGCTCCATCGCTAAATCTAGATAGCTTTCGTGCTGTCGTACAAGCTCACGTCCTCGTTCAGACATCCCGCCCGAGAACAACATCATCAATGCTTCGCCATCTCGACGCCCTGCTTCGAAAGCTTCATTAGCCTGTTCTGCTGTGTTCATGCACATTACCTATTGGTTTAACACGTGAGCGTGTTGCTATTTCTTATATTATAGTATAAAGTTATGTTTAATGCAAGACTAGGCCGAATACCGGTATACTGACAACATATGCTGCCCGACAATTACCAACCACCAACCCTTACCGTAGAATGTGTCATCTTCCAAATTATAGATGGCCAGTTAACGACGCTCATTGGACGCGTTCGCAGTGAACTGTACCGTGGACAGTGGGCCCTACCTGGCGGCTTCTGT
>DATHYB010000058.1:0-5749 GCA_035459365.1 Candidatus Limnocylindrales bacterium | reverse complement strand
CCTCAAAGGCCCCGGTGCCAAGCCGGCAACTGATATGGCGCCTGTTGCCGCCCCAGAACGCGTCTATATAAGATTAGAGAGTGCCGCCGACAACAGCACCTTGCTAGCGCTGAAACAGGCAATTGACGAGTTTAACGGACCGACCGAAGTTGTCCTCGTGCTTGGTCCAGACGGCAATAAACAGGCGATCAAGCTGCCAACTGGCATGCGTAGTGAAGATGCTGCTCTCAGTCGACTGCAAAAGCTTGTAGGACCTGAGAACGTCAAAGTGTGCTAGGTCATCCTCTGGAGTGCAAAAAGGGAATCTAGATGGTTCTAGTTACTAGCTGTTGATGTGGTAAGTAGGCGGTAATATAAATCTGCCCGTGAATAAACTTCTATTGCAAGCGGATTAGAATCATCCACATAACAATCCCTGCTAGCAAACACATGGTGAGGATTTTCAGATAAAAGAAACGGGGAGGGATATGTTGACGGTGGGTAATGAAAAGTCTCGCTATGACATACACGACCAGACTACTCAGGAGTATAAAGGGTCCTGCAAACATTACGAAGAACAGAGGATCCCCAAATAACTGATTGAAAAATAGCCTTGCGGAGGGTGAAAAGAGATATTCCATAATTAGTAATAGGCTGTACGATTATATGTACCCGGCTGCCCTGGTTAGCACATAACCAGCCACTGAGAAGCTGACAACGACGACATCAAGCAGTTTATGATGAATTACGAATGATTCACTGCCAACAATAACTCGGTGCCATATTCGGGCGTGGCGGTAGACGACGAGTATCAGGCCGAGCAGACTGGCGGCAGCTACGAGCGTGAAGCTCCATGGTGCTTGTCCGCCAGTCATAAGCTGAATCCGAGAGACAGGACGGAGACCAGCGGCTGATGCGGTGCCGTCCGTCGTGGCTGCACTTGCGAGGCCGCTGGTGGCTACAGCATCGGTTGGAGTTGCAAACAGGGCGACGATGACGGTCGTCCTTCCATGCCCGTTGAAATTATCAGCAGTTGCAATGCCATAGCCCACCTCTTGGAAGTCGGCATTGAGGAGGTTTTTGCGGTGCTCAGTGCTGTTCATCCAGCCTGTCATGATAGAGGGGGCGTTACTAAATCCAAATGCTAAATTTTCTCCGGCCGCCCGGTAGCTATAGCCGCTCGATTTGATGAACGACCATGGCGTGCGGCCGTCAGGTGAGGTATGTGCCCAGTAGTTTTCAGTAACCATGTCTTGGGCTTTGGCTTGGGCGGCGACACTGAGTTCTTGACTGATCCTTAGATCATCTGCTTGGTGACGGCTGCGCTCGATGTTACTACTTTGTAGTAGTGTCTGTGCTGACAGGTTTGTCTGGGCGCCAAGCACGGCACTGCGGCTTGTCCACAAACTGTTGATAGCGAGACCGACGATCACGGCAAGGAGCAGTGGCAAGTATGGCATGTAGGTTTTGAGGTAATGTTTGCCATGCCGATGGTGTTGGCCTTTTGTCTTTTTGTGGTGGTGCGTTCGTTTTGGTGGTGCAGTCAGGGCCATAATAATCAGCTTATGTTTGTCTCAGTATCCCATGAGACTGTTTTGTATGCAATATGTATCTGTTTGAGTTCTCCTCGAGCTACATCGGGGAGAAACGGCAGTGGTAGAGCGCCATAGCGGCAGCTTGAACAACATTGTACGATTCTTTACGGCCGAACATCGGAATTTCCAAATGTACAGATAACTGCTGGAGCAGCTCTGGTTCAATGCCCTCGACTTCTCGCCCGAGCACAATGGCTATACGATCAGGCGGATGGTATGAGGGTAGGGGTATACTTTGGGCTGTTTGTTCCAGTCCAGCGAGCGTGTACCCCTCAGTCGAGAGGCGCTCGAGCACAGGGGTAATATCGGCTACATACGTCCATGCTTGAGACTGTTCAGCTCCGAGAGCGGTTTTGTGGATGGCAGCATCAATTTTTTGGGCGTGATGGGGCAGGCGCGTTTCGGATGCTTGCAGGGGATACGGTGTGTATCCTGTCAGGTAGACGTGTTCAACACCGAGCCCCTCGGCCGTACGCAGCAGCGAACCGACATTGTGAGTACTGCGGAGATTGTGGGCAATCAGGACGAGAGAGCGCATTTGAATACTATAGCGCATTTGGCCAACGAGCTTTATACTTATGGTTATGAGTCAAGATGCCCGGCAGGACGAAGAGCTTGCCACCCAACGACGTGCCCGTATCCTTGGCATGTCCTATGTAGATACCTCGCGCATTCCCGATAAGGGCGTTTATGAAGATGTTCTCGACAATACTGAGATAGTGAGCAAGCGCATCGTGCCCCTGCAAGTCGACAAGGGCAATATATACTTCGGTATTACGACAACGACCTCTCAGCAAACGATGCAGGAACTCCGGAATCGTTTTACGGACCGCCGGATTACGTTCGCTATTATTTCAGAAACCGGTTACAACGAATACCTGCGTCTCCATAACCCACCCAAGCAAATCGTGTATGAAAACATTGCGATAGCTGCTCAAACTGATCAATCGTTATTCGACTCAGTATCTGCGACTCTGGCGCAGGTGCTGGCTGACGATGTGCTGGCCTACCTTGTCAAGCAGGCGTATCAGCTGAAGGCTTCAGACATTCATATGGAGAACCAAAAAGAAGCGGTCCGTATCCGTTTTCGCGTTGATGGCGTGCTGCACCCAATAGCCCGGCTCGACCAAGACAAGTACCGCCAGGTTATGTCCTCGCTTGCCATTGCAGCCAACGTTTCAACAGCAGCGCCCGATGCGCAAAGTGGTCATATCAACCAGGCCTATACGATGGCGACCGGGGAATCAGTGACTGTCAACTTGCGTGTAGAAACCGTACCGACCGTCTATGGCCAAGATGTGGTGATGCGTCTGTTTAATCTCAATCTTGAGCTGTTGAACCTTGACAAACTCGGTCTGTCGCCGCGAGAACGGTCGGTTGTTGATGACGTCATCAAACATCCTACTGGCATGGTTTTGATCGTGGGGCCGACTGGATCGGGTAAGACGACGACGTTGTACTCCTTGCTGACAACACTTAATACAGAAGAACGCAAGATTATTACCCTCGAAGACCCCGTGGAATACTTCTTGCCTGGCGTCGTGCAGATCCCCGTTCATGGCGATGATAATGAAAAAGGTTTCGCTGAGAAGCTACGTGCGGTGCTAAGGCTTGACCCTGATACGATCATGGTTGGTGAAATTCGTGACCAAGACACAGCACGCACGGCTCTGCAGTCTGCTCTGACGGGCCACTTGGTGCTCAGTACCTTCCATGCCAGTTCCTCGGCTGCTGCGCTAACCCGCATGCTCGATTACATTGGCGTGAATCCGCTGTTTGCTTCGGCTATTCACCTAATCATGGCCCAGCGCCTGGTTCGTCGCCTTGATGACAGCACGAAACAACCGTATCAGCCCGATGATGCCCTTAAGGCTCAGTTGCAAACGATCGTCGATACCTTGCCACCAGGAGTTGAACGCCCTGACCTCAATCACGTTACGCTGTACAAGCCTGGTATGTCCCAGGACAACCCATTTGGCTACCGCGGCCAAATTGCCATCCGTGAACAGCTGCAGATGACACCCGGTGTCCGTCAGCTCCTCCGCCTGCCACCCAATCAGGTGACGACAGAAATGCTCGAGCAAAAAGCTGTCGAGGAAGGCATGTTGACAATGGTGCAAGATGGTTTGCTCAAGGCGCTAGCCGGGGAGACAACGCTGGAAGAAGTCTACCGTGTCGTAGGTTGAGAACCTTGACAGATCGTATATCCCAGTTCATACTTCTACAACAATAGAGGAACTGGTAATGTCAGAATATTTTGAAGAGCATATCGTTCGTGAGCAAATTTCGGATGGTGAATCATGGGAAATTTTCAGTGCCTGTGCCAGCAAAAATCCTGATTTATTCTTCGGTTATGAGGGTGAAAGAGCAAAGGAACGCAACCAGCGTGAGGCGGCTGCTCGTGCTATATGTGATACTTGTATTGTTCGCTCAGATTGCCTTGAAGCTGCCTTGGAACTAGAAGATTCATACGGTGTGCGAGGTGGAATGGGTAGTAGACAGCTGAGTAAGCTGATCAAGGTACGAAATCAGGACTGATGGACCTCTAGTCTCATGATCCAAGTTGTGTTATACTAGTGTTAAAGAGCTAAATAGTGTAAGGTAAGGAACGTTATGGATTCTATTGTCCGAAAATTTGCAGAACAGTTTAAGAAGCCGGCTGTTGTTGACGTACGCAGCGGCGATACAGTTAAAGTTCACCAGAAAATCCGTGAAGGTAACAAAGAACGTGTGCAGATCTTCCAAGGTCTCGTTATCCGCACCGACAACAAAGATTCACACACCAGCCGCATTACCGTACGTCGTATCGCCAGTGGCATTGGCGTCGAAAAGAGCTTCCTGCTGCACAGCCCCCTAGTTGTACAAGTTGAAGTCACTAAGCGTAGCAAAGTTCGCCGTAACTACCTGACTTACATGCGCACCCGTACGGGTAAGGCTGCCCGCTTAACGGGCGTGGCTTTTGATCAGAAAGCCGTCAATACCTTGCCTGAAGCTCCAAAGGCTGAAGCTGCATCCGCTGAAGCCTAATCCTGCTCAGTACAGGAGTAATTCAAAAACCTCCGGTCTCTCCGGAGGTTTTTTATGAGCTACGAGCAGGGTCTAAATACTGCTGAAGGGCAGTCATTTGAGGAATGATACATTGTTCTGCGGCTATATCATCAATCGGCAGAGGTTGCCGATCGACGAGTATGAGATCGTCAGTTCGATAAACCAGCCCGAGATTATTTCTACCATTAGTGTCTGGTATATAGGATGTTTCTTGTGCCATCAATAGGCTGGATGTAGCAAATCGGGCGAGCTGTTCATCTAAATCTTGTCGTGAGCGTAAATGTTCATGCGATGCTTCATAATTCAAGCGCTCGCTTGCCATCGGAAATATATTGTCAAGTCCCATAAACTGACAAAAGGGTTGCGTTATTTGTACAGCTCTAGACGAAGGATCAAGCGGATGTTCCTGAACGTTGATTCGTTGATCTATAGCAGTGGCTCCTAAATATATTTCGACGATATCGTGTTTTTCCTGCTCTTGAGCCGCGAATGCTAAGCGGTCTGATTCTTCCATATTGATTGTAGTCCGGTTTACTTTGATAACAGTGTCGCCAATCCGGTAGGCGATAGACTGTGCACCAGCTCCAGCGTAGCTTATGCAGTCGGGTAATCTTCGATGAATAATACGTTCCGTTATCCCCGGGAACTGCATGGCAATGAGGCTTAGTCCATGCGCTACCGCTCGCTTGCGTGGATCTGGCCAAATGTGGGGCATTTGATTGAGATAAGCAGCCTTCGATTCGGGTGTGCCAGCATGTGCTACACTTGTCTCAAGATGTTCTGTAACAGTACGAAGCTTTGAGCAAACTGACATAGTGACCAGACTATACCACAAGCACCATGAGAAAGCAAGTCGTAGGAATAGATGAAGTAGGCAGGGGGTGTTGGGCCGGCCCTTTGGTTGCAGGCGCTGTCATCCTTGGTAATCCGATCGTGGGGCTTAGTGATTCGAAGTTGTTGTCGGCTCAGAAACGGGAGCTTCTGGCTGAGCAGATAACGGCAGGGGCTGCTGCCTATGGGCTCGGATGGGTTTGGCCCTCGGATATTGATGCCTCAGGCCTAACAGAATCAGTTCGCGCAGCTATGAAGCGAGCGGTAGCGGAACTACAGCAGGGATATGATGAAAT
>DATHYB010000057.1:0-4031 GCA_035459365.1 Candidatus Limnocylindrales bacterium | reverse complement strand
AATATCGGGTAATGAGACACCTGCAGGCAGGTTTCTCATCGGACTTTCGCAGAATAAATCTGCGATTCGCTTGCAGCGAACCAGTCCTGCTCTTCCCGGTTTATTTTTAACTGAGAATTGCAATGGTTTCTTGCTGGCCAGTAATTTTTGTACTGACAAGCGTTTCTTTGGATTGCTAATCGTTTTTGTTTACTAGATTGTTAAGGATCGCTTTATCGTCGGCTGGCTACCTAGGACCCACGCATGAGCCGCCAATATTTTCCGACGCGCACCGCGACTACATCACGGTCAATGTCTGCATAGTCAAGAAGGTGCTGTTCGACCGTCAAGCGTCCTTGCTTGTCGTCTATAGCCCCATCGCTTTTCCCCATCCGGAACTGGACATTGAGATCAGCTGTTTTCTCATCAAGGATACTTCCTTGGAGAAGTGGCTCAACCTCTTCTTCCCATACCGTTTTCGGGTAGACATGAAGGTATTTTTGGAAACCACGAGTAATGACTACCCCGCTGGCAAATTCGCCTCTGAGTTCGGTTGGTATGGTTAACCTCCGCTTGTCGTCGAGCTTGCGCTGGAAAAAGTCTACTGTGGCCATGATTGTTTTGTAGTTTTAGGTACTAGTGGTTCGTTTTTGTTTTGTACTGGATAGTCCGGGGAGCTGTTTGCTCTCTGCTCGGGCTACCCACGATTACCCACTAGCTAGAGTGTACTACCCACTAGTACCCACTTACAAGTACTTTTTATGCTTAATTTCATGTATTGCCCGCCAGTTATCCACAGAAATGCTAAGCACAAGCGTTTTTCCACATATATAGTGCTTATGTTTATTAGAGGGGCGCTACCCTGTGTATAACTTTGCAGACTTCCCTGTTAGATTCCAGCCTGCGGAGTGACATCCTTTATGACATACGGCTCGCCATCTTTGAGGGGAATAAACTCTATTCCTTGTGGAGTGAGTATTTGCTCTAGTCGGCCATACATCTGTTCCCGGGCCGCCTCGCTCCAGTGCCAGTCGTGGATTGGCAGTACATACGTCGGCTTGAGCTCAATCGTCAGATTTACAGCCCTGACGGCTGCACCCCACGGTGCTGTCACGGGAAGCGCCAGAATGGGGCAGGTCTCGGTGAAGCTATGACTATCCCCCGGGTGACTCAACATGCCAAGATAATGCACACCTATCTGTTCTGGTGTCTCAAACAGCGGATCGCCCTGCTCATGCAGCGATTTGAAGAACTGTATGCCCTCGTAGGCCTCTGAGGTGGCGAACACGTCATGCTGTTTGAGCTCAACCACAACTGATGGCGGAGCTGTGATACGAACTTCCGGAAATTTCTGGAGCAGTTTTTGGACGAGCGGAATACTGAGATGGTCGGGATGCCCGTGCGTGATGATAATATCGTCGAGGTAGACTAAACTCTCGACATCGACCAGGGGTTCGCTCATCATACCAGGGTCAAAGAGCACCGTACGACTGACTGGCTCGGGCATTTCGACCAGTAAGCATGAATGTGACAGTTTGGTGATTTTCATAGTGAACTCCTTACTTAGTCACAAGCTAGTGTAGGACTCGCCTGAACGAGCGGCTATGAGAAAAAACACTTATGCCCGCTGACTGCGGCGACGTACGTGATGGAGGTAATTGTGCAATACGTAGTGACGCGTCGCATAGTACCGGGCCAAGCGGCGGAACTCGTCCGCGACAATGATTGCAGCTGGGATGTACAAACCTAGCACTAGCCCGAGTGGATGCCGGAAAGCGTCAAGTACGTATCCAAAGAATGGCAGTGTCTGCGTCACCTGCCCGACAACTTGGCTGGAGGCTATGGGGCGATCAGCATAGGCCGAACCATCACCCTGGGCCGTAACCTGATTACGCTCCCTGTCAACCGAAATAATACGGTGCGTAATAAAAACTTGAGGGGTATCGCTGGAGCGATAGGTAATAATATCACCACGTTTCAAATTCGAGAAAGATCGGCTGAGCACCACAGCGTCACCACGATTAATTGTTGGCGCCATACTAGTGCTCTGCACGCTATAAACTTCTCGCTGTCCCGAACGCAGCACCAGCAGCAGCCCGGCGATCAGCAGCATCACCGCAATGAGGGCGACGAGCAAAACTTTGCTGAATTTACTTGGTGTATATGCGTTCGAGAACATAGTGGATATTTCTTACAAATGTTTAGGGAGTAACTGATGAACCGCTGAAGACGAGGTCAATGCCACCAATTTCGGCGCTTTGCCCAGAGAAAGCTTCGGCGTCCATTGAGGCCTGTACCTTGTACTGGCCGACAGTCGTTCCTGCGAGTACGTCCGTCAGGGCGACGCCACCCATAGCTTGGCTGGCTACGAGCGCTGCAATTGACACCTTCTGCGGTGCGCTTGCTACCGGCAGGTCAACCCGAGTTACAGTGATATATACTTTTTCGAGGTCAACGGCTGTGAGGTTGGTTGGAGCAGCTGGAACCGTGACCTTGAGGGCCAGCGTTGCTGATCCGCCGTTCTTGAGATAGAACGTATTGCCGTCTGCTGGCACTGCCGCCCCGCCCGGCACCAGACCATTAAAACTAAAGCCAGTCCTGGTACTACCAAAAGACGTGGCTGTTGTACCGATTTTCAGGTCGGCTGACGCTGTTTGGATGCTGTTTCCGGTCAATGATGCAGCTTGGCTTTGCAGGGCTGCAAAGGTTACCCCCGTCGCCAGAACTGCCACGGCCGAAATGACCATCATTGCCCGCGCGAGCGGTTGATAAGGTGCTGAACGTTTAGAACGTTTCATACTGTGTATCCCTCACTTAGTTATGAGAACCATAGTCCCACTAGCGAGCAATACGCGTCAACTATTTTATCAATTATTTTGACAACAGTCCAGTTTCTGTTATAGCATTAGCGCTATGCCTGGCGTTTATGCTTGAGAAGTGGCACTAGGCCCCCTTCTAATTATCCCCGCTGAGCACTGCATCTTCACCAAACAATTTCTTGAGCCGGGCACGAATTGAGCCTGGATGCCGTCCAAACTTTTTCGTCAGCTCCTCGATCGACTTCGGTTTGCCGTCCATAAACACGCTCGACAACTGCTCATCTTCTTTTTTGGACCATGGTTTGTAGGCATTCGGATATTGCTCGCGCATTTTGGCCAGCTTGTCCGTCCAGGCACTTCCCTTGGTAGTTGGCTTCGGGGCGATCGCCTCGGCTGCCGCCCGTTCTTTAGCCCGCTCCGCAAGATACTCGAATCGCTTGGCGTCCTCGGCACTCTTCCGGCGCAGCTGTACGTCAATCTCGAGGGCTTCAGGACTAACTTGCAGCGCCATCCGGTTGATTCCCGCTAGGCTGAGGTTATCGAGCCGGCGTACTCGGGACAGTGCCACATAGCCCATCCCCTCCACAAACGCCCGACGCAGATCAATGCGGGCCGCATCGAGCGTCATCCCCTGGCTTTTATGCACGGTAATCGCCCAGGCTAGCCGTAGAGGAATTTGGGTAATCGATGCCCGCTTTTTGTCACCATCGCGCAGTTCCCACGTCTCCGGCGTAATTGTCACCCGGCGGCCACTATGCAGTTCAACTACAGGATACGCAGTACCCTCTTCAAAACTGACCACGGTTCCAAGCGAGCCATTAGCATAGCGCTTTTCATTATTATTTTTGATGCACATCACCAAGGCACCCTTTTTGAGCATCAGCACTTCATCAGCCAGACAGGACCGCTTGAGCGTTTCGACATACTGCTCTTTGCCCGTTGAGGTCATCTCATAGGCATGGCCGCCGCCCTGGATGCTCCGCAGCCGCGATTCATTGATTCGGTCAACATCAAGATTTACCGTATGTAGTTCCGTAACCTCCAGCTCACCGCCGAGATCGGCATCCACCCTGCCGAGCAGCAGCTCTGCATGGCCGCGGCGCACATCCCCGGCCCGGAGCGCATTCAAAATATCCAAAAATGTGTCATCGTCTTGGCGGTGCTGTTCCTGTAAGTAGCAGATCACCGGATCCAGTTCTTCCCAAACGTGTGCGTTTACTACGAAACTTCCCT
>DATHYB010000056.1:0-5083 GCA_035459365.1 Candidatus Limnocylindrales bacterium | reverse complement strand
TATGATTGATCCCGAAGGAACAGCTCAAATTTTTGAGAAGTTGTCTGAATTCAAGGAGAAAGAGAATATGTCCATGGTCATCGTCTCGCACGATGTCGACCAAGCTCGTCAGTTTGCTGATCGGGAAATTATGATTGACAGCGGACTGAGGGTCAGCTAAGGACTTCACGCACCATCGATACAACTTGTGAAGGTGTTTGGTGGACTTTGACTACGTAGCGGTCGACGTGCAGGAATCGTAGTGAATGCGGAGCTTCATTTTTACTGATGTTCGTCAGGATAATGACGCGCATACTACTGCCCCAATCTGTAGCCCGAAGTCGGGCAAGCATCTCTTCACCACTCATAACCGGCATACGGAGATCAAGCAGGATAAGGTCCGGCATCTGAAGCTTGGCTATCTTGAGTCCAATTGACCCATTCTCAGCTGAAAAAACTTCAAAGCCTTCCTGAACTAGTTTGAGGGCATAAAGGTTGCGGATGGGCTCGTCGTCCTCGACAACTAGCACTTTCGGTCGTATGTTCGTCATCTGTACTTGTTTTGTATCACGACTAGTGTTATATTCCAAACAGAAACTGCTCATTATAAGAACATCAACGCACGACAATGTACTTTGTCGTGCGTTTCTATATACAGTGGTACACAAAATTGACATTATGAACAAAAAGTGTTAATATGTCAACAATAATTAAATGGTAAAAGCATGACATTGTTAGCAAATGATTTTGGTCCTGATCGTAGAGTTCATGATATGGGTCCTCCATTGGGCCAGAAAGATATGCGCCTTCTAGGTAGTAGCGCTATCGAAGCTCCTTATACAACCTTGCCTCCTGAAGTAGACGTTTACAAAAATTCTGACTTGCAGGACGAGGTGTTAGGCATACGGGAGCAGGGCTATGACATAGAAATCGCAATCTCAGCAGATCCGGCCTATCTTAATCCTGAAAAATTACGTAATGTATATTTTCGTATTGATGATCTATCGAGGCAATATCAACAAAGGCGCACATCTCTTGTAGTTCCTTCAGCCGGTCGCAATGCTCTCGGCGTCATTACGCCTGCAGCAAAAAAGCAAGCAGGCAACCAGCTCGAAGCGGCAAAAGAAGAAATACGTGAAGATCTTCTGTATGGCCCCGTAGAAGGTCAAGCTTGGCATGCGCAGCGCGGTTCCGCAACTTCGTTACTGACAATTCAGGAAGCACACCGTTTGTCTACGGAATCTAAGCCTGGTACTCACGACACCATGAGTGCAATGTTAGATGAGTCGGTCCTTGACCATGAATTCGGTCCGGGCAGTTCGCTTGCCGGACAGTCGCTTCGTGAAGCTGTGATTCAGACGGGTATGCGATTTTATGGTAAAGATCCGGAAGTATCCGCTGCATATACTGATTCTAAACTTGATGAACTTAGAGAGTTTATCAAAACCCCTGCTACAGACGCTTTCAAGGATATTGTAGGCTATTGTTCAGACTCACTTGGTATCAGAAATCGAAAAGAGATTGTCCGTGAAGAGATCGGTGATTTCGTTTCTGAAATTGCAACGAAGGATCCGATTCGCAAAGAAATTACTATGTTGAGCGTGGGATGTGGAACGGCGCTCCCTATCTATGAAGTAGCGTTAGATGCGCGCAAGCAAGGTATAGAATCCAAATTGATTCTTCTAGACCAGGATCCGATAGCATTGGCATCTGCGGTAGTTTTGGCTCGTAAGTTAGGCTTGGAAGATAATATAGAAATTCATTGCGAGAGATTGTTCAGTAAGTTTGGTAAGCCGCTTGACATGCAAAAAATCATGAAAGGCCGCCAGCTTGATGTTATAGAAGACTCTGGTTTGCGTGAGTATTTACCTGATCGAATTTACAAAGCACTGGCAAAGGAGTCATGGAAAACGCTCAGCCCAGGTGGATTGATGACATCAGGAAATATGAACAGCAATCGTCCGCAGCCTGCCTTTCTACACGGATTGATGGGTTGGGTTCCCAAGGTCCAAATGCGCTCCATACAAGAATGTCTTGACCTTCATGCTAAAGCAGGAGTACCCGCAGAAGCTATGAAGATGCGAGTAACGGAAGAAGGAGTCTATACCGTCTACGCCTCTCGAAAGTCTAAAAAATACTAGAAAAGTAATAAGATAATACTCATATCACGCTCATGATGTAAACATGAGCGTGATTTTATATGTATTCGGCTGTAGAATACGGGTTATGATATCTGCACTTTTGTTAACCTGCTTTCTAGGTAGTCTTGTATTGGCTGCCGTCATACTGCTGCGGGGCAGACAAACGATGAATGTCTTGTTCTCTGGTGTTGCATTATGTATGGCTGCATGGACACTGTTCGTACTGTTGTTTTTGAGCACGGATTCAGTGTCAAAGGCGTATCTCTTTGCAAAATTATTCTACTTTGCGGCAGCTATATTCCCGGTCTTTCTTCTATTATTTGCAATTGTATTCCCGAAATCAGGCTTTACGAAAAAGCGCTACATTGGACTAATAGCCGTTATTGGTTCAATGATATCCCTTCCCATTCTACTTTTTCCGGGCTATGTCATAAGTGATATTGCTGTATCGCATGAAGGTAATGCAGTTTTACTAGATAAAGCTACTTACATGCTCTTCATGATATACTTCAGTGTTTACTTTTACATGGCTATCGGTATAGCACTACACAAATACTCTATATATCGGGGTAATGATAAAATTGTAGCCGGTGCCTATGCCTTCGGCTTGTTTATAAATAGTATACCTGGCGTAGTAACAAATCTTTTCCTTCCGTATTTTGGGAATTACAAATATATTTGGGTAGGCCCTGTAGGGTCTCTCTTCTTTTTGTCCCTTACATTCTATAGTATCGTCAAGCACCGCATGTTTGACCTTCGATTCTATGTTATACGGGCTGCGGCTTACAGTTTAACCGTGCTGGCACTCAGTTTCCTATACATCGCTCCAATCATGTATCTAGTGGCGATCGTCATAATGGGCTTTCCGTTCGTACTTCCCAAATTCATAGCAGGGGTTGTAGTGGCGTCCTTCGCCGCTGGTACGTATGGACTGGTCAAAGATAGGTTCAATAATTTAACGAGCCGTGTATTCTTCCGTCAGTCATACGATCCTGAGCGCTTCATCGGTGATTTGAACAAAGCCGTTGTAACTAATCTTGATTTGGACAGTTTGCTTAAGCAGGCATCAGAAATAATAGTCAATAATCTAAAATCCGAATATTGTCTCTTCTGGTTGAGTACGGGTGGTAAAGCCTCCAATCTTGTTAAGGGTACGAAGGGCAGGCTTGCGCATCTCAAAGATATTGCTACGCTCAGAAAAATAACTGACAAAGTCGGCAAACGTCTCATTGTAGCTGACAATTTGTCTACTGGTCTAGAAGAAACTAAGAGTACTATGCAGAAATACGACATTTCTGTTATGGGAAGGCTGAGCATACAGGTGGACGGAGGAGAGGATGAGCTTGGGTATATATTGCTCGGTCCCAAAAAGAGTGGAGATTTATATAACGGACAAGACCTTGACACCCTTGAGACTATCATGAACGGCCTCACTGTTGCCATCCAAAACGCCATGCGCTTCGAAGAAATCCAGAACTTCAACATTACACTGCAGCAGCAGATTGAGCAGGCAACGCGCAAGCTGCGTAAGACGAATGCGAAGCTGGAGGCGCTCGATGAGACGAAAGATGACTTTATAAGCATGGCATCACACCAGCTTCGGACACCACTGACTTCCGTTAAGGGCTACCTGAGTATGGTGCTCGAGGGTGATGCCGGCGAGCTGACTGACATGCAGCGGAAGATGCTTGATCAGTCGTACTTGAGCTCGCAGCGCATGGTGTTTTTGATTGCGGACCTTTTGAATGTGTCGCGGCTCAAGACGGGCAAATTTGTGATTGAGCCGACGCGGCTGCATCTGCAGCGAGTGGTGCAGGATGAGGTGAACCAGCTGAAGGAAACGGCCAAGAGCCGCAAGCTAAAGCTCACCTACGACAAGCCGGCCCATATGCCCGAGCTGGTCATGGATGAGACAAAGATTCGCCAGGTGCTTATGAACTTTATTGACAATGCTATTTACTATACGCCGGCGGGCGGTGAGATACATGTATCGCTTAAAGAGACGGATCAGACGATCGAGTTTCGCGTCAATGACAGTGGTATTGGAGTACCGAGGCAGGAGCAGCCTCATCTGTTTACCAAGTTCTATCGTGCGGGTAACGCACGTCGGGCACGTCCTGATGGTACGGGGCTGGGGCTGTTTATGGCCAAGAAAGTTATTATAGCCCAAGGCGGTGCGCTGATTTTTGAGAGTCAGGAAGGCAAGGGTAGTACGTTCGGATTCATCTTCCCGAAGGCAAAAGTTATGGCTGCGCCAAAAGTTCCTGCGCAAATGGCTGCTCTTGCTAAATAATTGAAACCGTGATATAATAGTCATATAAGGTGCTTGTTCGTGAGGGCATACCTAGGTCGTATCTGATGCTGGGAATTTTCTGAGCATACATGCTAGCGGTTTTTGTATGTCTGTGATACTATCGGGTAAGTTTTTGAGTAGTATGACTGACCGCTCTGACAACTTTGACATCCCTCCGCTTTCTGGCGTCAGGGATGTTTTTGTTTATGGGCCTGGATGCGGTTATTGCTAATCCGTATCTGTTATGGTACAATTCCGAAGATTTGTACCGCCTGCGCTGTAGGCCTCATATCTTTTGGATATGTAGTCCAAGTGCTCGGCAAACAATTTTATGCAAGCACAAACTTGATGCCTGCGCGCTTGGCCTCATCGTCTAACGGTTAGGACACCGGGTTTTCATCCCGGCAATCGGAGTTCGATTCTCCGTGAGGTCACCAATATAAAAGCCTGAGCCGCAAGGTTCGGGCTTTTATATTGCTCATGAGGATTGGACTCCAATTGCCAGACCGCGAAGCGGTGGCAATCGGCAGTTCGATAATCAAAGGCTCTCGCAGATGCTTGCATCGAGAAAGCCTGCAGATTCTATGGCTTCAGTCATATTCTCCGTGAGGTCACCATAGTAGAGTTACACCTTAGAACAAGCACCTAAAAATCATGATTGATTACTGGG
>DATHYB010000055.1:0-3171 GCA_035459365.1 Candidatus Limnocylindrales bacterium | reverse complement strand
TTTTTTGACTTCAAAGGAGATGTCGTTCAGAGCATGTTGGATCTCGTATCCCTGCTTCTTTTTGCGGAAGTTAATAAGAGCGCTCTTGAGGGTAGACTGGCGCTCGTGGGGGAGTTTGAAGGTTTTAGAGACATGGTGAACTGTAATAGCACTTAGTTGTGTTGTCATAATATGTATACTATCTTATCACCAAATTACAGTTAATAATATCGACTAGACTTTGTAGCATTTTGGATGCGGACCAATAGCGCATTAATGTTCCTGAAGGGCTTGGTCACCTTCCATGACGCAGATAAATACACATCTCCAAGGATACGCTCAGCATCCTGTATCGAAGAGCCTAGCTCGAGATTTAAATCACGTAACTGGTTAATTTTACCATTCAGTTGTTCAATTTGCCTGCTTTTATCATTCAACTGGTCGCGTAAACTTATCATATCCCTAAAAGTTTCTCTAGCTTGCTTATGTAACTGCATGGTAAAGGTATGGTAGTTCGTATATGCCTGTACGTCCATCGGTTCAAGAGGCTTGTGCCGTGCCGGACTCTCCCCGAGTAGGCTCCTTACTGCATCCAGCTGATAGCCTAACCGAAAAATTCCGGATTCATTTTTGGCAATCCATTTGATATCTTTTACGGCAGCCTTATAGCCATCCACTAGTTCACGCCTTATAACCTGCGCCGACTTGCCACCCTCAAATCCACGGCCTGAAAAATTAAAATGTTTCGCAGTTTCAAAGTTACTTTTCGTTAAATACCCCGGTCCACCAAAGTGGTCATAGATATAAACCGGTGTCTCCGCAAGAATAGAATATTGAACTGTCTTGCCAATACTCATTACCGCATCATATTTTTGAATATCTTCAACGGTGACCCGTTTGAATTCGTCCTTATTTAGACCAAATAAGGCCACCTCTATACCTTGTGACTTCATATCCGTGACTGCATCCGCTACCTCTGGCGGAACATGATTGGAAACAACCAGTAAACGCTTAAGCTTATTCATATGTTTCCGAGGGTTCATAAAGGATTCAGGAGCCGGATTCTGGAACACATAGCCAAGTTCAGCAATACGGGAAGGGAGTTTATTTTCTATGGTTTGGCGAGTCTCCTCTGAGTTATAAAGAATTAGGTCGGCCATTTCAGCCTCTAACCTGATAGCAAATGGAAATTCCAAAGGATGGAAGGGAGACATGTGGTGAAATACTATCTGGGGTCTCTTATCCGCGTCACACCGTTCAAGGTAACGCAACAAAGCTACCGGTATTAACTGGTGGTGAATCCATATCAGGTTAAAATCGTCATAGGCACTAGGCTCTTCCGTAATTACCTGGACATTTTTTAACCTAGAAAACTCTTTTTTGATAGGGCTGTCACAAAAATTAGTATAAATCGTGACCTGTGCACCCGCATGAGCCAGATGCTCTGACAGCTCTAATACGACCATCTCTGATCCGCCATAATTGACCAGCTCCTGTTGGGTAATAAGGACGCTACTCAGTTGGTTGGTCTCCTTGATACAAGATTATCATAAGTTCAATTATACTAGTAGCATGAAGCTCTTCAGACGATCCCTGCGCCAGCAATCCGAACTTGCCCTTCCCGGCCGATTCAGATTAGTCATGCTCCGCCCTTTGCCAAAGGGCAGCGTTTTGGGATTAACCCGAATACGAAACGAAAGCCTGATTTTAAAGGACACTCTCGATCACATGTCGGAAATGGTTGACGGCGTTCTTCTGCTTGATGACAGCAGTACTGATAATTCTGTCGCGGTGGCGGCTGCCCATCCCTCAGTAAAGGGTATTATTCTCAACACTGAATGGAGCAAAGAAAGGGCAGAGGAAGAAACTATCCATCGTCACGTGCTACATCAGGCAGGAAAAGAGCTGTTACCTAAATGGTTCTTTTATTTTGATGCTGACGAGCGTTTCGAAGGAGATATCAAACCATATCTTCATGGTAAAGTACCGCCGAAGATTGATGCAATTCGCATCTCATTGTTCGATGCGTACCTCACCCGCGGTGATCAAGAAGACTATCATCCCAACAAGCCACTATATGATCTCCGAAAAAAGTTCGGACCCGAGCGTCGGGATATACTTATGATCTGGCGCAATATTCCTCGCGCCGAGTTCAAAGGCTTGGATGCCAGGGAGCCACAAGGCTTCCGGGCGGGCAGTGTCGAGACCCGTTTTTTTTGCCAGCATTACGGCAAGGCCATATCTGTGTCCCAATGGGAAAGTACGTGCGACTACTACATTAACAATTTTCCCATGTACAGGGAAAAATGGAAGGCGCGCAAAGGTAAGGCTATCCATACAAAATCAGACTTTGACCACCCCCTTTATACTTGGGAACAGGTCAAAAACCATGCCGTCGTCATACACCCCGTTTAACTGAAGCTAACCGTAACGTCAGGGTAGTACTCGCAACGTAAATCGCGAGTCCAGCCCAAACTTGATATTGTCTTGCTGCTCGACATTCTAGCCAGCAAATTTTTTTGATCCTCGTCGAAGCATGTTGAGTGTAGGACGAATTCGGCGTCATTGAAGCGGTTTTCAAAGCAGAACTCTACACTAATGGTTGCTCCCTCTTTAATGGTCCCTAATTTGACCCCTTCCTGTTTAGTGCTGAATCCGCAGACTGCAGCCCCGCCGCTGGCATGCTGTAGTACGACACGTATAACAAGATTCTTTAGGGTACATTTTGCTTTGATCGTTGCCCTAATCGTTATATTCTCATATGGCCTGAATACTGACTTGGTCTTCTTGCTTTCAGAGTCGATGGCTATCAGCTCTACAAAATCAGCTTTTTCCGTACCCTTTTTCTCAACTTCCGTAGTTTTGACCTTTTTCTTGACGGTTTCTAGTTTCTTGATGTTAGATTCCAGGTATTTATCAAATACGATGGAGGGCTTATCGATTCCTAGAGGTTCGCCGTATTCCAGCAACAGTGCCCGATTACAGTAGCGTTCCACGGCGGCATTGTCATGAGAAACAAAAATGACCGTGGTACCGCTGTTCTTTAACAAATTGAAATACTCAAAGCATTTCCGCTGGAAGTTAGCATCCCCTACGGCCAATACCTCGTCCAGCACCAGAATATCGCTCTGGGCCTGAATGGCGATAGAGAAAGCCAGTCGGACCTGCATGCCGGAGGAGTAGTTCTTGAGC
>DATHYB010000054.1:0-7784 GCA_035459365.1 Candidatus Limnocylindrales bacterium | reverse complement strand
CATCATATACGTCCTGATAAGCAGTCTCCACGCTCCCGTGTAATGCTTTGGAATAGTCTAGTCCGAGGATAGCAGCTGCATTTTTCAAATCTTCTTCACTTGGGGCTTCGATTTCTAGAAAACTGGGTATCCACGGCCACGTATCCAGTTCAATCTGAACGTCTCCGATACGCCAGCTTTCTCGTTTTGTTTCCTGGTACGAATATGGTTTCAGACCGATAGATTCAAGAAAACTAGTAGCTGTATCAAAATCATTTACCTCTAGGGTAACTTCTTTTGTTCCATGAAGTGTCCTGTCGTTGAGTTGCTTGTAGCTCATTGTGACTTTGTCGCCTTCATTGCGAACGCGGACCCATCCACTCATTTGGTCTAGCCTCTTATCTTCGAAATCAAATACTTTATGGGTCATCAACCGCTCGGGTTGGACGAGCGTAGCTCCACTTGCTGTAAGTTTTTGACGTATCTCGTCATGGTTGATATCAAGCCACTTAGCTTCAAGTTCTGTATCCATGGGTTAATTATAGCAAAAGAAAAAGGCATCAAAAGAGAAGTCTTTGAATATTAGCAGTATGGTACAGCAGTATGGATGAGGTTAGAACTATTTTGGCAGGTATATGACCGATGCATTGTCGAGGTTGGCTATTACGACTCCTCCTAGGTTTTGACGCACTTGATGGAATAGTTTGGCCCCTTCGAGCAAAGCCTCTTCAATGACATCTCGTTTGGGCGCTCTTTTGTCTATAGTGCGAGATTTCATAAACTTCTGAACAGATAAAGAGGCAAATAAGAGATCAATATCTTCTTCGATTGATGATCCATCTTTGACCTCTGACATGCCAAGGAAATCAAATAACGACTCCTCGAAAATAATTGCTCTTGCTCCATCTTCGACCTCATCCTTTTGTGGATCTCCTCGTCTTTTTAAGTGAAGCATGTATCTCATAACGGGCGACCAACCGAGTTTTGCCATTATGCCAATATGGAATGCGTCATGAAATCGATAGCCGTCATCTTCCACATTATTATTCGTTAAAGAGTCTCCAAGTTTGCTTGGTATGGCGAATCCTTGCTTTTTGCCTGATTCAAGAGTAATAGGGCCATTTGGAAATACATTAGGCCATGCATCGATCAACTGTAATGTACTAACTGGCCGAGCCGCGTCGGTGTGGTCATCTGAAAATTCGAATACCATAATGCGGGGAAATTCCTGCATTGCATCGGTAAGTTCAGAGGCGGGAATAGGAGAATTTTTCATAATTAGGGATATATTATAGCAAATAGCAAAAAAGGCTCCATGGTCGAGCAATCGTAGTGCTTATGCTTGGTACGGCATTGTCTACGAGGATAGAACCGCATATAGTAGTTTTAACGAAGTTTCGCATTAAACGTTATGACCACAATATGTGTCAAAGTTTTTCGAATCCGACGGACGGGACTCTCATTAAGTAACATGCGATGCGCGCATCGAGTATGTGCATAAAAACAGCAGCTATAATAGGTAGTAGATGAATATATCGTTACGCTATCAAAAGCTGAATAAGAAAGGCCTACTTCTACCAGTAGCTAGTATTATTTTTCTTGCAGTGCAATTCGGCGTACCGTCTAACAGGGTGATGCCAAGAACTGAAATTGATGGTCGGGCGATAAGTTGGCAGTCCATAAGCGATCTCAGAAAAGATCTAGCGAATCGAAGCAGCAAAGTTAGGCTGCAGGTAGGAGATAAGCATTTAGTCATAAATTCGAACGACGCGGGACTGTACCCGCAAGTGGAGCAAACTGTTGCTCAATTACCGACTATATCACGGAAGGACAGACTTGTGCCGCTTAAGCCGGTGTATAAAATGCTGGCTAAAACAGAACACAAACTGATAGTTGCGAGGGATGAATCAAAAGTGGAATCATTCTCTCATAAAATAAGTAAAATATACTCTACAACACCCCTAGATGCTACGGCGGCAGTGCAGGAGGGGGTGCTCAAGATAACTAAAGATAAGCCAGGAGTTCAAGTAAGCCCCTCGAGTGTCGAAGGGGTGTTAAAAAGTGAACATTTCTTCAGGCAGCCAAGTAATACAGTTCCAGTGGAATCTATCCCGGTGAAAATTAAAGAGGAAACATTGCTGCCTTTGAAACAAGAGTTTGAACAGAAAACCACGGCACCATTGAAAGTTGTTTATGGGAATACTACGAAGACATTAACGCAGAATGAGCTGACAAAACTAGTATCAGTTACTCAAGACCCTGCTAGCGGTAAGCATGCTATTACGTACAACCCGGCCGCCGCGGGGGGTCTTATAGATTCCTGGGCGCAAGAATATAACGTTTCTCCTGGAGTTACACAAATCGCCTATCATGACGATATAGAAGTCAGGCGTAGTACTGGAGCATCCGGCCGAGCTTTAGATGTCAAGGCGATACATACCCAGCTCGCTGAGTGGTTCGGTAAACCATCTGCCGAGCCAGTGGTACTCGCTCATATCACGATTGCTCCGACCGTCGTGGCAAGCAGGACGTTTAGCAGATCGAGTGCCCAACTCCAAGAGAAACTTAACGCATGGATAGCCAGTCATAGCGGTCGCTACCAGGTAGCAATCCGTGAGCTTAACGGACGAGGGCGTGAAGCTTCTCATAAGGTCGCTCAACAGACGGTAATGGCAAGCACGTACAAAACATTCCTCGCCTTTGTCGCCTATAAGCAAGCTGAGGGAGGTGGACTTAATCTCGGGACCGTTATACATAATGGCAGAACGATTGAACAGTGTATCGAAGTCATGATTGTGAACTCGGACAACGACTGCGCGGTGAAGCTTGGGAGATATATAGGCTGGGCAAAAGCAGATCAAATAATTGCTTCGTCCGGATTTGAGGGCATCGTACTGAATAACTATGATTCGAGTGGCAACATCAGGGGGGATAAACTCGTTAACGCCAGGGAACAAGCGAAATTCTTGGCACAGCTATCAGCCGGTTCGCTCATAAATTCAAAGAATTCCGGGAAGCTTATAGACTATATGAAGCGGCAGACATACCGCTCAGGAATACCGGCTGGATCACGAGGGGCCCCGGTAGCCGATAAGGTCGGCTTTCTCAACAACTATCTCCATGATGTTGGAATAGTATATGGACCTAAGGCAACGTATGCACTGGTGATCATGTCTGAAGGGTCCAGCTGGACTAATATAAAAGATTTATCTCAGGCTGTGTATGACTTCATGAATGAGTAAACATGCGTATGCTCAATGTCCCAAAGGGATTCGACTTCAAACCTGAAGGCATGGCTCGTTCGATTCCGTCGCCCAATCAACCGAGCAAAAAGCTCGTACTTTCAACGGGAATTCTTTGCTCGCGCCTTTAGTTTTTAGATTTTTTGAGAAAAATCCAAGTGGAAAATGTAATCAGAAGAACGGTGAGTATACTGACAGCTAGTTCGTCATTCCTGTTCAAAAACCGTCCAACCGAAGTGCCACTCCGCAAGAGCGTCATATAGATTCCTACAGTAATGAAAAAAGCTGGGACTACTATTATAAATCCCAATATAATACCCGATACGGCTCTTGGGATTAATATCCTGAATGCCAATGAGATATCCGATAAGGTTCTCTTGAGTAGTTTGGTCATCGTTATTTAGTATATAACATACTGGTTATGCTGGGTGCGGCATTATCGGCTGATGCCTGCTAGGTATGCGCCGATTAATAGGGTAGGAGTAGAAAGTAGTTTTAGTATTAGTATCTCGGTAAAGGCGATTTAAGCATCTTCATTCCTAAGAATAATAAAGCTATAAGCAGGGGAATATACATTGCTAGGCCAAGGACGACCTTTTTATACAGAGGGTACTCATTTACTATTACAGCTCTTGAGCCTGGTATCTCTCTAGCTACCACTACAGCTCCGACTGTATATCGGTTGATCGCTTGCATGGCCTTAAGCTCCTGGGCACCGGTAGGGCGCAATACATGATTTATGCCGCCCACGCTTCCACGGGTACTTTCGTAGACGCCGCCCCCATCACTGATGACAGTCATACGCTGATCTTGAGAGTGATGGAATACAGACCAGGCATATATTTCCTTACCTATATAAAACAGGGATGCGGCACAAAATATTAATACTAAGACACCAAGGCTCTTGTGGCAGAAGTCAAGGAGCCCGAACGACTAAAGGGGTTATTCATAAGCATAATTTACTGCAATCAACCTGGCCGCCAAAGGCAGGGGGTTTACTTATGCTTGGTACGGCATCATGGACGAGGTCAGAACCGACCTCTTGGATGATACCGCAGGCTTCGCTGATAAAGCTGACGTTTAGCTGGCTTGGCCAGGTGTACGAGTTCTGGCTTTCTGCGGAACAGGATGTCTATCATCTGAGCTGGGAAAATTAAGGATTTTGATGAGGTAGTTGTGTCAGCAGAGGAGAAAAGTTCCGAGATGCAATACAGCAGGCTTGCAAACACCCATCCTAAAAATGTTAGCGTCAATACTCCCAAGGCCAAACCCATGCCTTCACTCACAGTAGGTATAAGGAGCCCTAATTGTCCGGATAGTGTCAATTTCAAGACCATAAGTAGTACTGCAAGAGGCAGTAGAATCAGCAATAAAACTCTTACTGCGTATGTCCATCTTGCGAAAGTAGTAACATGGCGGTATCGCAGACTATACATTGCATATTCAACCACGATGTAGCCAATCAATACTGCGACAGGAAATTTAAAAGATCCACTCTCCGTATCTACTAAGCTAGCCGAATAAGTTTCGATAGGTTGATTGCTGCCGACTAAACCCCACGCAACAATGCTATAAAGCAAAACGACACAGTAATCACTTAGAAAGCCAACTGCCCGATTGATTATTCGATTAGTAAGGCTTATTGTGACTTTCAATATGAAAACAAAAAGGTCTAGATACATTCAAGTGTCATTATATATAAAAAGACACCAAAGAAGTGCCTTTATTGTGCTTATGCTTGGTACACCCGATACGATTCGAACGTACGACCTTTGGTACCGGAAACCAACGCTCTATCCAGCTGAGCTACGGGTGCATATGTATCCTTACAACAACTCCTACCATAGCAGATGTGGATAAAGCCCGCAATTCGATGTCCGATATATATGTACTGTCCGATATTTAATAGTCGGCTAGCCGGGCGGCCTCTAAGCTAAAGAGGCTAGTAAGAACAAGGAGGATGGTAGCATGGCGATATCTGACCGGGGATTTGCATCGATGGACAGAGACAAACAGCGCGAGATTGCTTCGAAGGGCGGCAAGGCCAGCGGTGGTAATTTTGCGAACGACCGCAAGCGGGCAAGCGAAGCGGGCAAAAAAGGCGGCGAAGCCCAGTCGCGCGAAGCAAAAGCTGAAGGCGGCCGCAACAGTCACCGCGGCAACAACTCGTAATTGTACTGATGAATATGAAAAGAGGCTTCCGATGGGTGGGAGCCTCTTTTTGTTCGTGATTGGTACGCCCTGCAGGATTCGAACCTACGACCTTCTGTTCCGAAGACAGACGCTCTAATCCGCTGAGCTAAGGGCGCTTATAGTATCTTTTGCCTGTAATCTTTTATGTGTACGCGCTCGATGGCAATTGGAGCATACGACTTCGCACTTGACTAGCTCTTTCTTGAGTGCGCCTATGCGTCCTGTTGCACAAAGAAAGCTTATTTCCTGTTCTTTGCCTTCGAGATGATCGAAATCCATTACGTAGTAGGGGTAATGGAACCTGCAATCCGTGCATGGTGTTTCTTCTTTTATTTCTCTGACATACGACTGTATCTGCTGACGATATTGTTTGTTGCGGTCTAAGTACTGCGACTTATTGGCATCGTAATGACGTCTGCTGGCTGCTCGGCGATCTTCTACATTCTTGTATGCCATAGAACAATTGTAGCAAGATGCAGAGCTACGGGCGCATGCTTGCCAGATTATAGCAGGAAATGACTGTTTTTACTACTGTTACGAGACCCTACGACTATCAGGCAGAATTTTCATAGCACACCGAGCAGTTCTCAGCGTACTATGCAATTTATAACTAAACGAGAGGAGTCTTTATGGCCGACAACACAGCAGACGACGTCTATGATGACCCGGATAATATTTTGGCAGATGATGACGATACGGTGAATGGTGCGGTTGAGCTGCCCCAGGATATGAAGGATAATCCGAGCCAATCTATCTTTTTGCCCGAAAAAGATCCGAATGATGAGCGAGGTAATTTGGAAGAGGTAGACCCAAAGGAAGGCGAGGAGTCGGATGAAGCTTTCAGTGATCATGCTGAAGACATGGATCCTGATTCCAATCGTTTGGGGGATGTAAACCCAGAGGATGAGCAGGACAGGACTGAAGACTAGTCTGATTGTCCCATTAGCAAAAAGCTCCGATTTTTATGTCGGAGCTTTTTTGTTAGATGAGTTCAGATATTTTGCCGGTATGAACGACGAACTTCCATTTGTCGTAGTAGACATAGCCCTTGTCTTTGAGCTTTTTGAGTTCAGTTGCGACAGTTTCACGGGTTAGGCCGAGCAGGTTGGCAATATCCTGCTGGGTGAGCGGCACGGTGATCTGTGATCGGTCGCCGCTGCCATCGTCTTCGCCGAAGCGCTTGGCAAGGATATTGATCATGTAGACAATCTTCTCGCTGGCTTTTGGTTTTTCGGTGGCCGTTAACTTTTCAGTCAGTTCTGAGAGCTTCAGGGCGATGTCCTGGGCGACATAGAATGTCACGTCTGGGTTTTGCTTGAAGAATTCTATTAGTTCTGCCCGATTGACGACATACACCTCAAGGTAGGTAAAGGCACTATAAAAGAGCTGTGTGCTGTCGACAGCCTGAAACAGCCACTCATAGGGGATAATGTCGCCTTTAGCGCCGAGCCAGATGTGCTGCTCGATACCATCGACATTGATGTCATATCCTTTGATAAACCCGGATCTAACATAGAAAATATCACGCGGACGTTCGTCTTGCACGAGCAAGATTTGGTCCTTGTCAAACTTCCGGAGCGGGTAGCGCTGAATAAACTCTTCAAGTTTCTGCATGTATGGTTTCTATAATAGCTTGGTTAATAGATTTATCAAAGCATAAACTATGATTATGTCATAAATCTACACTTAAGAAAAGCAAGGGCACCAGAGGCCCTTGCTTATTGTCTGATTATAGAGGAATAGGATCAAGCTTCTTGGCGGCGGAATTTTCGGTAACTCTTGATTCGTGAACGCTCGGCTCGGTCCGTCCAGCGGCTATCGACGCTTTCGTCAAGATCATCAAAATTCATGTCTTGTATACGAGTTGGCTTAGTGACTAAGTGAGTTTTTTTCACCGGATCCTCCTTATGCTTGGTTGGTAGGTTCATCATGACAGGGCGTAAGCAGTATGACTGTAAAAATTTATACATGACGCTTGTGATTAATGTGACGTAGCATTTCTGTAGGTGAGATGACTAGTCTGTGCTATACTGGCTGTACTAGAAATATGCTGCTATGTGTGTTCCGGCTGTAATATGTCGGCTGGGAAGGTTCTAGAATATTTAATAGTTAGGTTTATTGGTTGAGAGCAGCTAACAGGGTCGAGACGCAAGTTGCCAGGTTACTCAAGGTAAACGGAAGAAGGAAAGTAATATGGCAACAAAATTGTTTGTCGGCTCACTGCCGTACTCAATGACTGACGATGATCTCGCAGAACTCTTTAAGGAGTTTGGTGAAGTCCAATCAGCTAAAATCATCATCGACCGCGAGATGAACCGCTCAAAAGGCTTCGGCTTTGTTGAGTTTGAAGACGACAAAGCTGCTAAGGCT
>DATHYB010000053.1:0-12187 GCA_035459365.1 Candidatus Limnocylindrales bacterium | reverse complement strand
GCTGGCGCGCATGCGTTCAAGGATTTGGTCGCCGGCAATTTTGGGAACCATCAGGTCAAGCAGGACAAGCTGGGGAAGCTCCCGCTCAATCATCTCAAGTGCCGTTTGACCGTCGTAGGCGACATAGCAGGTGTAGCCGAGTACTTCCATGCGAACTTTATAAATCTCTGCCAGAGCGGCGTTGTCTTCGACAATAACCAGTTTGTGCGGTGAACCAAATAATCCCATAATGCTTCTGCATTGTAGCCCATAAAGCCCCGGAAGACTATCAAAATAAAAAACCACCTCGCCGGAGCAAGGTGGTTTTTTCTCACTTAAGAGCTATTAGTTATGTGCGGACAAAAATTCGTGCTTGGATTGCTCAAACTTTTGACTGAACTGTTCAAGCTCGTGCTCAGCCTGGCGAGTCGTTTCGTCGCGAAGCTGGACATTGCCTGTCTGGTTCATCTCGTGCACAAAGTAGTTGCGTGCTTCGTAGAACTTGCTGACTTTGTGGTCACGGGCAGCCTGGATAGTGGCGACAAAGTTATCACGAGCAGCACCGTGGTTGTTCTGGCGGTCTGACTCAAATGTGGCTGCAGCAGCCTGGTGAGCAGCCTCGTACTCTTGAGTAAGTTTAGCTATCTTGTCGTGGAACCCGGCTACAGCAGCTTGCTGGTCCACGCTAGCACCTTGGCCACCATTTTGGTTTTGTTGGCCCTGCTGGTTGTTGTTATTGTTGTTCTGGTTAGACTGAACCTGGCCGTGCTCATCGACACGGTTGATTTCACCGCAGGCAATAGGCAAGAGGACGTCGTATATTTCTGCATTCGGATCAACTGAAACTGGCAGACCGAGGGCTGCAAAGGCGTCTGCATCAACGCTGGCTGGAGCGTGAGCGCCGTGGACGACAATGTGCTGGTCATCAAGTGGCATCAGCGTACCGAGTGCGCCCCGAGCTTCAGCACTCTGGTCGAAGCGGTATGTTTCACTCTGGTGGATCGAACCGCCATTGTTGGCTACGGGGAAATTAGCTGGATCTGCCGTACCGGCAAAAGGTGTAAACAGTGCAGGGGTTGGCGGCGTACCAAATGGTGTCTGTGGGGATGTCAGGTTCAGCTTGATTGGCCCGTAGGTTGCTGCTCCTTCGATAACTGAAATGAAGCCATCACCGTTTGCATCTACTTCATTGGTAGGACAAAAGGCTACTTCCGGGTTCTCTTTGCCGTGGATGTGTACGGGATGCGTCTGGTTTGCCTCCGTATTGTGTGCGCTTAGGTCAACAGATAATGTTTCTGAGCCAGCTTGACCTCCGTTCTGATAATTCAGGTGAGCCGTACCATGGACACCGGAGTCATTAAGCTGCCGCAAGTGAGCCGTATACATTTCTGAGTTACTTTGATGTTGAGTCGCTTGATTATTGGCATTATTAGCTATTACTGCAGCAGGAGCAACTGCTACAGCGAGTGCACTGACGCTAGCTGCGACGAGAGCAAGACCGCGAATTTGATGTTTAGCCATATACATCCCCCCGGATTGTTTACTTAGTGAACTTGTACAACTATAGGCCGATTGCTCAGGGAATCAGTGATATATTCCACATTCTAGTTAGGTCGGACGGTGTATACAGCTGCCGCTATCGTACGTCAATAAAAAGTCAGGCTGCAGCTCATAAGTGTCCACATTATGCTGGAAAGTATGAAACACATTCGCATGCTTCTGATCGGTCTTACACTCGCAGCCCCACTGGCACTTGCCAGTTCTGCAGATGCAGCGACACTTTCTGTCAGCAGAGAGATTCGCGTGACAGCCATAGTCGCACCGAAGCGGACAGTCATAGTGGACGAAACAAATCGGATCATAGAGATAGCATCAAATACCGAAGAAGACGTCAAGCCAACCATTTATCTTTCAAAGCCGAGCAAAGAGAACGAGCGCGAACTTACAGACGAATTGTACAAACAGTATCGCCGGCTCATTCCAGAAGGCACGGCCAAGGTTGGTATTTTGTACCGTCCGGTGCAAACGGTTTTGAAGCAAGAGACTCGCTCGAACTCTCCAATCAATACATCGATTATAGGCTCACTTCTCGCTCGCCCTCCGCGCCTATTCTAGGCGGAAGCCTTCCTTGCCGAACAGGGTGCTATAAATCTATCTCGCTTTGATTCTATCGGTAGCGAACCGTTACAACAGAGGTCAGCCTTTCATCAAGCGAATTATTTCGCTTACAGGTCAAGCACTATAACTTACGATAAAATCATCACTAACAAAGAGGAAACATCCATGATTTCATTTGTTTGGTCGGCTCGATATCCCTTTCTAGCAGGGGCGGGGGGTTCTGAAAGCTATACAGTCGGCCACGTGCGGGAACTCATGCGCCGGGGCATCCCAACGCGTATTATTACGCTGGGCCACGGCGAGCAGGACGGTCGTGAAGATTTTCCTGATATCACGTTTAAAGCAATTGAAGACAAAAAAGAACTGGAAGACTTGGAAGACACGCTCGTTTTCATTACTTATCCGCTCGACGTCCAAACGAAGCATCAATCATACGCCATCCTCCATTGTCCACCACCAAAATATGCACGCAATGACAGCCAGTACAACCTTACCAGTTTTGAAGGCAAAAAACTGATAACTGCCAGCAAATTTGCCGCTGGTCTGTGGCGCAGGCACCTCAAAGGCAGCGTAGGCCGCATGCCAACCGTCTATCCATTCGCTGCACCAGAATTTGCCAAAGTATCCCGTCCGAAACGCAGCTGTGATAAGACAAAAGTACTCTTTGCCGGCCGCTTAACGCCGGATAAGGGAATTTATACGCTTATGGCGTCACTGCATATGGACGCCCTCAAGGGTGTCGACTTTGATCTCAGCGTTACCACATCAGGTGCGCACGCCGAAGAGGGTCAGATTATCCTCAAGCTCGTTGAGGCCCATCCAATGATCAATGTTGTTCCAGCTCGCAAAGGACCGGCCGACATGGCGAAACTGATGGCCGAATTCGACGTCGTCGTCATGCCGTCAACCGACATCTATTGGCAGGAACTGTTCGGTATGACCTCCGTTGAAGCTCAGCACGCCGGTTGCCGTGTCATTGCGTCTCGCTCCGGCGGTCTGCCCGAAACCAATGTAGGCGGCCTCATGCTGGTCGAACCAGATAACCCAAAACTTTTGGCACAGGGACTTCAGAAAGCTATCAATCTTGGTCCATTAACAGCACGAGAGCGGACTAAAGCTTGTCATCAGTTTACACTTGAGGCTTCAGTCGACGACCTGCTTACGGCCATAAAGTACAGTCCTCTGGATCAACCTCAAACAGCACCGCTTCGTGGGGGGCGAGGTCTACTTCCTCACCTATCTCCACTGCTCTCGATTTCCCGGGCACGGTCGAAAACCGTAGCGTACGCGACTTCTCGAGTAAACGACAAGTAGACTGCTTGTTCGCGAAATTGATCAGTACAAGATAGGCTTCATCAGTGTTGAAGCGGAAATACCCGACTACATCCGGAGAATGAGTTTTGATGGTCTTAAGACTACCCGTGCGCAGTGCGAGGTTACGAGTGCGCATTTCTCCCAGTTTCCGGTAGAGCGACAGGAACGAGTGTGGATCTTTTGACTCAACTTCCACGTTACGTTCCTTGTAGTCAGGCGCTATAGGTAACCATGTTGAACTGCCATCCGTAAAACCTGCATGTTTTCCCGGTGTCCACTGCAGAGGCGTCCGGGCAATATCTCTTCCGGCTGGGTTATGCGGGTCACGCTTAGCCTGAGGGTCTTGCACCATCTCGGGTGGAATATCAACATTATGCATACCAATCTCTTCGCCGTTATATATGAATACCATACCGGGTAGCGTCAGGAGCATGACAGCGGCACTCCTGGCGGCAGCATCTGACCCAAGGCGATTTATCAACCGTGAATTGTCGTGATTACCGAAGGCATAACTTGGTATACAGAGCGGACTAAACTGTTCGAGAGCAACGTGGAAAGACCGCAAAAAATGATTCCAGGCGCCAGCCTGCCATGCCAGCGTTACGCCTTCGAAATTGAAAGGCGCTGCAACGCTCGGGTCAACACCGATATAAAACGCCAAATACGATTCGAGCGGGTTGTGCGTTTCAGGATAAGCTTCTGTCACCATAAATCGCAGGGAATCCTGGTATTTTTCTTCTTTCAACATATCTGCCATTTCAGTCAGATAGGCATAAATGAACGGCCAACCGCGGCTGTTATGAGGGATAATTGCCTTATTCCGGTCATCACTGCCAGGGATGTAGTGCGGATTTGGCGGATCGTTTGTCAGGAGTGGGTCTTTACCCATCCAGTAAACTGCATCGACACGGAAGCCGTCAACTCCTTTGTCTAACCAAAATCGCATTCCATCCTTGAACGCTTCCCGCACGGCCGGATTGCTCCAGTTCAAATCTGGCTGTTTCTTGTGATAGCTGTGTAGGTAAAACTGCCAGCGCGTTTCGTCCCACTCCCAAACAGATTCGCCGCTAAATTCGTCAAGCCAATTGTTGGGAGGTATCGGTGATCCGTCTTGCTCGAAGCCGAGCGGGCTACGCCAGATATACCAGTCGCTGTACGGGTTGTCTTTGGACTTCCGCGACTGCTTGAACCATTCGTGCTCGTCTGAAGTATGGTTCGGCACGAGATCGATGATCACTTTCATGTCACGGGCATGAGCCTGTTCGAGAAGGCTGTCAAAATCCTCCATGGTACCGAATATGGGATCAACCGCAAGATAATCAGCAACATCGTACCCGAAGTCGGCCATAGGAGAAGGGTAGAAAGGGGAGAGCCAGATAGCAGTAACTGACAAGCTTTTCAAATAGTCTAACCGACTGGTGATTCCTGGTATATCTCCAACGCCATCACCATTGGAATCCTGGAAGCTCCGTGGATAGATATGATAAACAATCGCTCCCTCCGGCCATCTGAATAGGTGCTGTGGTTGTGCTGGCATGCGTACGTTTCCCTCCTTCTGATTCGCATTTCATTGTAACCCGCTTGCCGCAGAATCCAGTGAAAGAAATCACAATATACTAACTAGGTGAGAAATTTAATAAATTGCACACCTGGTGCGTGGTTAGATAGGTAATCATGTCATACCAAACACCCGATCATCTTCCGAACTTCAGCCGTTTCGTCCGTCGCCAGGCTCGTCGAAGCGGTGGTAAAATCAGACGTTTTCTGGTTATCTTCAAACCCCTGGCTTTCATTATGAGCAGACTCGTTACAAGGCGTAGAATTACCGTAGCCAGCGCTCTCCTGGCGCTGTTTATCATCGCTACGCCGGTGGTTACTTATGGTTACTATGCTAAAACAATCAGCAACCGGGAGCTGATTATGAACCACAAGCAAACGGGCGTCGTCCTGAAGGACAAAGACGGTGAGGTCTTTTACCGGCAAGGTAACATTACTGTCGACGACCTTGATCTTAGCCAAATCTCCGACCATGTCGAAAAAGCTGCTATAGCCAGCGAAGACCGGAAGTTTTATACCCACGACGGCTATTCAATCCGCGGTATTGCAGCTGCTGTCTACGCTAATCTGCTGAACAAAGATGCAACCCGTTACGGCGGCTCGACTATCACCCAGCAGCTTGTCAAAAATAAACTCCTCACCGCAGATAAAAGTTTTGTCCGCAAGTACCAAGAAGTATCAATGGCCGTCGCTGTCGAGAACAAATATTCGAAAGACGATATCCTCGAAATGTACCTTAACTCAGTTTATTTCGGTGAGGGGGCCTTCGGTATCAAGGATGCTGCCAAAACATATTTCAACACTACACCCGACAAACTTGATTTAGCGCAAAGTTCGCTCCTGATCGGTTTGCTGCCTGCACCTAACCAGTATTCGCCTATTTCAGGAGACCCTGCAAAAGCTGCCGTCCAGCAACAACGAGTACTCGGCAATATGGTCGAAAACGGCGTCACTACCGAAGCTGCCCGTGAAGTGGCCATTGCCCAGACACTGCAATATGCTCCGCCGACAACATCCGCTGAGAATTTCCGCCACGGCCAGCACTATGCACTGATGGTGCTTGACCAATTACGAGAAAAATACGGAGAAGAGCACGTCAACCGCTCCGGCTTTGAAGTTACCACGACTCTAGACCTCGATCGTCAAAAAACCATTGAAGAGATTGTCTCCCGGAGGATTGCAACCTTTGAGGCCCAGGGCGGCCGTAATGCCAGTGTCGTCGCTATCAATCCAAAAACGGGAGCCGTAGAAGCCTTAGTGGGTAGCGTCGACTGGGGTAACCAGGAGTTTGGTAAGGTCAACATGGCCCTGGCTGCCCGTCAGCCCGGCTCATCGTTCAAGCCAATCTACTACGCTGAATCATTGGGCAAGGGACACGTAACTGCCTCTACCATGCTCAATGACAAACGGACGACGTTTGGTGATTGGACTCCGGAGAATTACGACTTCAAGTTCCGCGGCGACATCTCCGTCCGGAATGCTCTTGCACTGTCGTTGAACATTCCAGCCGCAGAGGTGCTACAAAAAGTCGGTGTAGAAGAAGGTGCTCAGGCAGCCCAGAGAATGGGCATCAGTACAGTTACCGAACCGGAGCGTTATGGCCTGACGATGGCACTCGGCACTGCCGAAGTAAAACTGTATGAAATGACCAATGCCTATGCCGCCTTCGCCAACCAAGGGCTGCAATACAAGCCGATGACGTACACCAGCATAACTGACAAGACAGGGAAGATCGTGTACGCAGCCGAGCCGCAGGAACCAACCGAAGCCCAAAGCGCCGAAGCATCGTACGTTCTGTCATCAATCCTCGCCGACAATAAAGCCCGTGCACCAACCTTCGGCAGTAGCCTGACCATTCCCGGTAGACAAGTAGCCGTCAAAACTGGTACAACGAACGACAGCAAAGATGCTTGGACAATTGGTTATACGCCAAGCCTGACTATAGGCGTGTGGGTAGGCAACAATGAGAACCAACCAATGCGCGGCTTAGCAGGCGGTAGCTCCGCAGGGCTTATTTGGAAAGACAGCATGAGCACGCTGCTCTCTCGAACCGAACGCGAAACATTTCCACGGCCACAAGGCATTGTCCAGATGCCAGTCTGTCGCAGCAATGGACAACGAGCTGACCGTAGTGGCGGCGACAGCTACCGCGAGGTGTTTATCGATCGATTCTTACCGACGGATACTTGCTCCCCTAGACCACAGAATGCTGAACCACAGCGCGACCTAGATCGTGGCGTCGAACGCATCCAACCCGAACAGAACCAACAAGATGTAGACCCAAACAGAGGCCCGGGTAACGGTAACCGTGAACGTGTGCCTAATCGGCCACCCACACCAGCTCCCCTACCTGTCCCGCAGCCTGAACCAGCGCAGCAGCCGGCTCCTCAAACCGCCCAAAATCCCGTTACTACAGCCCAACCTGTAGGAGGCAGAGGAGGAGGCTCTGATGACGGCGATAGGGGCGAAGGTTTAGATAGCAGCGGCTCAGATAACAGCGGCAGCGGAGATTCAGACGATGATTAAACGAGCGAACAATAAAGCATAACTACTATTGTTTTGCCACATTGTTGACTTCCTGATGATTTTGTGCTAATGTTATGAGCATAACAGGCATGGGCCTGAGAGGTACCAATAAGGAGTAAAACATCATGAAATACCAAGTTTCAGACATTCTAAAGCAAACTCGTACGATCGCAACCTATGGTGTTGCTGCAGCAGCTGCCAGTCTCGTTGTCCTTGCACAACCAGTGGCCGCTACTACCGCTATCAATTTTACGGCGCCACGCGACTGTGATGAAAATGCCGTTATCCGCTGTGGAGCCATGAACACCGCTGAACTGACAAAAGGATACAACGGTAATGCAAGCGCCCAGGTTATCTTCAACCACTTCGGTATTTCTAAGGCTGACATGAAGACGGTAGCAGCTGACGCGGTTGCCGGTTCTGTTGCCAAAGACGGTACTGTGTACGCTGGCAAAAAGAAAGTTGCACAAGGCGCCGTAACCGCAGGCCGCCACAACATGACTGGCAGCACTAAGGTTACCGAAGGCAATGTGACTTTCTACACCCGTACTCCTTCTACTTCATTCCGCACTGACCGCATCGCTGCCTTCGTCGTCCTGAAGGACAACGGTACCTTCGACTACGCAATCCTTTCCAGCTGCGCAAACCCCGTCAAGGCCACTAACGTTGTTGTTCCTCCAAAGGCAGAAAAGCCTGTCGAGAAGCCCGTTGAAAAGCCTGCTCCTAAGCCAGTTGAGAAGACTGTAGTCAAGGTAGTCGAAAAACCAGTTGAAAAAGTTGTCGAGAAGCCCGTTGAAAAGGTAGTCGAAAAGACTGTAGTCAAGGAAGTTCCTGTCGCACAGCCTGCTCCTACCGTACTTCCAGAAGTAGGTCCGAGTTCACTCGCTGCTCTTTTTGGCGGTAGCTCAATCTTGGCTGCAGCCGGTCACGCCCTCTACACCCGCCGCAAGCAGTAGCCTAAGGCTCTGTCCCGGCACTACACCCCTCCATGCTGAGGGGTGTTTTTATGTCTGTTCAAGGTCGCCGACATCCAGGACTACGTGATCACCGGGACGTGTCGTTCCTTTGAGAATCCGGGACGCGATACTATTCTCAACCGCCCGCTGCAGCGCGCGGCGCATCGGCCGGGCACCAAGCCGAGCATCATAGCCTGTTTCGACAATTTTCATAGTTGCCGCTTCAGTGAGTTCAACGGTGATATGCTGGGCAGCCAGCGTTTCATTGATACCTTGCATCATCAAACCGACAACTTGTGCCAGCTCTGACTGGTTGAGCGGCCGGAAGAGGACAATCTCGTCGAAGCGGTTCAAAAGTTCCGGTCGGAATTGTCCGCTATTCATAAGCTCGTCCAGCAGGGCATTTTGGAAACTACTAATGGCCTCTCCGGCGGCGATTTGCTCACGGATTGTTTGAGCACCGGCATTTGAGGTAGCGATCACCACGCAGTCTTTGAAGGATACACTGCGCCCAGCCGTATCAGTTAACTGGCCTTCATCAAGCAACTGCAGGAGTAGATTGAGAATATTGGGATGTGCCTTTTCAATTTCGTCCAGCAGCACCACCGAGAAAGGTGATTGGCGCACTGCCAAGATCAAACTTTTAGATTCATCAGCACCGTTTGAAAGCAGACGGCTGACATCTTCAGCCTGCTGATATTCGCTCATATCCAGCCGGATCATGTTCTGCTCGTCGCCAAAGTAAGTAGCAGCCACCGCTTTGGCCAGTTCGGTTTTACCGACACCAGTCGGCCCGAGAAACAGGAATGAACCAATCGGCCGCCGCGGATTAGCCACTCCCGCCCGGGCTCGGCGCAGAGCATCCGCCACAACCTTCACCGCTTCAGATTGGTTAATCATCCGCTCATGGATCTTGTCTTCGAGGTTTAGAAGTGTATCAGTTTCAGCTGGCGCAGCCGTGCCAACCTTGACGCCGCGGCTTTGCTCGATAGCTAGCTGGACGGAGCTCGGCGTGATGATTGAACCATGCTCAGCATGCGACAAGGATTGTTCGAGTACTTGGATAGCTTTCCCAGGATAGGCCATCTCTTGCACGTAGCGGCCAGCTAATCGGTAGGCCTCTTGAAGCGCTTCATAAGACACCAGAACTTTGTGCTGATGCTCAAACGACAGCGCCGCATCCTCAAGCACGCGCATCACATCGTGCTCTGGCGGTTCGCTCAGCACGACGGGCGTGAGTAGACTGGCGAATGCCGGATTCGACACCTTCAGCCGCTGGTAGTCTTGGCCGGTGAGAGCCATCACGAGCTGAATGGATCGAGACTGTACGATTGGCAGCAGGATCCGCGTCATATCAAAGGCACCTGGACCACTCGAAAAGAATAGCTGCGCATCATCAAGGAAAAGGATGATGTGTCCTGCCTGTGAAGCTTCAGTCAGCAGCGACATGACAATATGCTCCAGGTCGCCAGGCCCATGGGCACTTGATAAGATAGCAGAAGGATTCAGTGAAATAATTTGGCGATGCTCCAGATTGCGGTCGGTCTTTTCCTCGAGCAGTAGCTGAGCGAGTGCATTGACATGGCTTGTCTTGCCAACCCCCGGTTCGCCGATCAGCGCTACCGTAGAAGCTCCCTGTGAAAAGGCGCTTTTGACAGCCAGTACTCCGGCAGATTCAGTCAGGTAGCCAAAATGGGCACCGTGCTGCTCAATACTAAGACTGATATTCGTGCCAAATTGATTGAGCTTGGGCGTGAAGCCATTTGCCCAATCCCTGCCAATGCCGCCGAAATAAGGCTTTTCTGCCTGCATGACATCGAGCAAACGCCCCAGCCAGCCGATGACGGCTTCGACATCAACCCTTGATAGTTTAATATGCTGCAAAAAGTCAAGTAGTCCTGGAGATGTCAGCAGTACCGCCCCGACTATATGCCCGGCCTCAACTGTTTTGCTCCGATCAGCATCTGCGAGACGAAGCGCTTCCTGCCAGAGCGTATCCATATCGTACTCGCTGGTACTGATAAATTGTTCGAGCTCTGAAGCATGCAGGAGCAGGTGATTCATCATAAAGAGGGATTGCCAATGCGAGGCAAGCTGTTTGTAGAGTAGGAGCGGCGTCAAAATTTCATCAGGCTGAATCTGCGCTAGCACATCTGCCGCAAGACGGTCCGTCAAGCTACTGCCGCGCACCGGCAAAGGGCGAAGCTCTTGGTAGTACCATGCTGCCGGCATGAAAAGCAGCATACTGACGGCAGCACAGAGGTATGCCAGCTGGTTCATGCCGAGTACATACAGCAGTACAGCCGTCATGAGACCAAGCAGAACGGCGACCACCAGCATTAAAAAGCCGGGCTTACCAATCGATCGCGCTAGCCTGGCTGACTGTGCACGGGCAGCCGAAGTGTCTACTACGAACGCACTCATACGAGAACCGCCAATACGAGCAGTCCAACAACCAAAGGCGGTACCAGGGGCCAGGCAACCAAAAATACTCCCGACAACACCACTGACCCAGCCAGTAAAACGCCCGCAGCCACCAGTACCATCATCCGGACCGTAAAACCGACTAACCGGCTAACGAAATTATCGCCAGCCGCCCGCATCCGTGCCTCCAAACTTGCACCCGGATGGGTTACGATCCGCCGCCAGGGAGCCCACAGCGTCCTGACCAAAATGGGAACCGAAAAGAGGTGAGAGACACGTTCGAAGCGCCCTATCGCATGGTCGTACACCAGCTTCCATCCTGGACCGTACCACCAGCGTATAAGCTCAAGCGTAATCATATGAGTATTGTATCATTGCCGGGATGCCGCTCAGGATAGATTTTCCCGGCCGCCGCTACAGTTCCAAACCATTTATTGCTACACTATTTTTATATGTCAGTACTTCCGTCTGTCGATTATCAGGCCCTCTTTAATTCATTGCCCGGAAGCTACATCGCCTTCCTGCCCGATGACCCCAATTTCACCATCGTCGCGGAGAGCAATGCCCATGCCAGCATAACCATGGTAAAGCCCGGCGAGGTCATCGGTAAGCCACTCTTCGAAGTCTTTCCTGACACCTCGTCCAAATATCAGGAAACGGGAATTAGTGATCTCGTGGAATCACTCAGAATGGTCACCAAAACTGGACTACCAGACACTATGCCGGCGCTGCGCTATGACATTACTTCGGCCGACGGTGAACTGACGACCAAATACTGGCAAATTACTCATTATCCATTATTCGACGACAACAACGAGCTTGCGCTCATATACCAGGCCACTGAGGACATTACTGATCGAGTAGCAACGCGGGACAAGCTCGAACGCACCCAACAGCAGCTGCGTGAAGCATTGTCAGCAGGCATTATCGGCACCTGGCTCTGGGACATACAGAAAAATATTGTTATTGGCGATCAATACATGGCAGCCATGTTCGGAGTGTCTGAAAAAGCTGCTGCAGCCGGCCTGCCACTCAAAACGTTCGTACAGGCAATTCACCCAGACGACCGGAGGCGCGTCCAAGACCAAATTGCTGAGGCACTGAAATCCCAAGATCTTTACGAAAGTGAATATCGAACGGTCGGCAAAGATGGTACTGTCCGGTGGCTGATCGCCCGAGGTCGTACTGAAGCAGACGAGCAGGGCAACCCGGTCCGATTTCCTGGTGCGATCATCAATATCACCGAGCGCAAACTGATCGAAAACAACCAAAAGTTTTTAGCGAAAGCAAGCATTACCCTCGCCTCCACGCTT
>DATHYB010000052.1:0-6405 GCA_035459365.1 Candidatus Limnocylindrales bacterium | reverse complement strand
CTTTATTCCTTCCGCAACCCGACGTTCCGTATACTGCGGGTACTTCCGATACAGGTAGTGCCTGAGCGAACTAGATGAATACGCATAGTACTGTGTCTTCGCGAGTTGGCGGCAGGTCTGCAGCACGTCTTTCAAAATTGTTGCGACTCCCGTATCACCCTCGTAGTAGCGAACTAGCGGCCCGCCTGACTGCCCCGCTTGCCGCGCCAACACGTCCGGTACAATGTCTTTCGCAGCCGTAGAAATATCAGCGAGATCTTTACGCTTATCCCGGATGATATCGTAGATCCGTTCAGGAGACTCGGCCGAATACTGCTCCCTTTTGCCATTCTGCTTGACACTAACAAGTCCGGCAGCCACAAGCGTCTTGAGCGCTTCATAGGTCGTGCCTCTGTTGATTCCCGTTTCAGCGGCAATTTTGCGGATTGAAATTGAACCGAGGTGGACCAACGTACTGTAGGTAACTGCCTCTGTTTTCGACAAACCAAGGCTGGTAAGGAGCTCAATAAATCGATTATTGTCAGAATTCATCTGTTGTGCATAGTACGTAACACCTATGATTTTGTCAATTATTTGTTGCCAATATTGCTTGCTTTTTATACCGATTATGCTACAATACTATTGTCATGAAAGAAACAATGTTTCTTGATAAGGATCAGTCGGCTACTCAGGCACACATGGTTCTAACGGGAGGCGGTACTGGCACCTCTGTTCTGGCCCGCGGTATTGCTGAAGGTATGCCCGACATAGACCTAACCGTTATTGTTGCCCAGGCTGATGATGGCGGCTCTACCCGCATACTCCGGGAAGTACTGAGCGACCCCTCGACTCCCGACCAACCTTTGAACTTCCCTGCCGTTGGCGATCCCCGTAAAGTTACTGCCGCCCTCAGCCCCAACCGTACCGCTGCAGCCATTTCAGAGAAGCGGTTTGGTCCCGCTGATACCCACGCCACCCTTCGCTCAGCAATTGGCGAGATGTTCGAAGCCGTAACGAGTGGAGAGCGAGCAATCAACGCCACTTGGGCTGCCATGCAGCTCGATGATGCCGAGGCGCTCACGCATTCTCTGCCATCTGAAGAAGGACAAACTAGAATCGATGGTCATAATTTAGGCAATCTCGTGCTGGCTGCGATGACTAAAAACTCGGGCAGCATCGTCACTGCCACCCGTAACTATGGGCGGCTGCTCCAACTCAATAATAATCACCGAGTCATTCCGGTCACCGATACGCCACATACGCTGTATCTCAAGGACGGCGACGAAGTCATACAGGGCCAGAGCCTTATTGACCACCACTATGTAAAGAATCCAGAAGAAGCTGAACTATGGATCGACCCGCATGCCACGGTTCACCCAGACGCACGAATTGCGCTGGAAGATGCTGATCTGCTTGTCGCAAGTCCGGGTAGTCTCTGGGGCTCACAAGGTGCGGTCATGTGCGTGAACGGGGTGCGAGATGCCATACAAAATATGAAGCCCGGCAGCTCCACAGTAGCAATAGCAAACCTCGTGCAACAAGAAGGTACGATCGGCATGGACGTCAGTGCCTATGCCCAAAAACTTGCCCGCTACACCGGCCGGGAAATTGATTATGTAGTTTACAACAATGCCCCTGAGGCACTTCCGGCAGACGTCACGCCAGTTATATATAAACCCGAGCGCCATCACGTTGGCCACCGCGTTGCAATTGGCGCGCCTCTAGCCGCCCCAGAAGCACTAGTGTACGATGCCAACGACAAAATCAAGCAGGGCCGCTCCTCGGCTGTAACCGATCCTCACGCCGTAGTTACCGTGCTCCGCGAAGAAGTTCTCGGTCAGTCAACAACGGACACTGAAGCTAGACGAGCTGCGTAAGCTAGTCACCCCGTGACTACCATTCACCACTTCCACCGCCATGCTATCATCGTAAAGGATATTACAGAGGTGTCAGCAGTAGACCTCAACAGCGTCAGCATGCACCCGCACAGCCAGTGGCGTCTCGAGCTTTACTTCCCCGTCGAGCTCGACCGGTTGTGGCCGCGACGTCTGGATATAAATGTTTTTGCCAATAAAGTAAGCAGAGTGGGATACACTGCGCCGCTTGCCGAAATAAAAATCCAGCATGTGCCAGATCAGGCTAAACCGCGACGGACCGCCTAGCTTAAATACAACCAGCTCAGAGTGTGACAGGTCGGCATCGGCCGCAATCTCGGTGCCGGCATGGTAGCGGCCGTTAGCGACGATCAGCTGGTGCGTTTCAAAGTGAGCTTCGAACTCGCCGTCCTTATCCTTAAGCTGCACAAAAAACGGCTGGTGCGTCATAAGAATGTGCAGTGCCGTCAAGGCATAGGCAAAGCGCCCGAAGCGCTGCTTACGCTCTGGCGTGACGGCACGGGCAATCCTGGCCGACATACCGACTCCGGCAACGTTTGCAAAGAAATCATCGCCAGCCTGCCCGAGCGCGATTGTACGAGTCTGACCACGGGCAATCGTACCAACCGCTGCTTCAATATCAAGCGGCACGCCGAGGCTCCGCGCGAAATTATTGGTCGTCCCGAGCGGCACAAAGCCGAGCTTAATGCTCGTGCCTGCCAAGTAATCAACCACGTCGCTAACCGTGCCATCACCACTGGCCGTAATGAGCGTATCGGGTGCGCGTTTTCGAATACCAGCAAGCACCGCAGACAACCTGCCCGTATCAGTAATTTTATGAACTCTGGTAAGCGAGATATTGTTACTGTCACAGGTGTCGAGCACCTGCTTGAGTGCCCGACGGCCGCTGCGGGATTTCATATTGATAAGTAGCTCAACCGAACCGAGCTTTGACATACGGACAGTATACCTGGTTTCGCTGAAAATAAGGCTATGCTGGGTGGTCGACTAAGAGCGGTTAATCTTGAGCACCCGAAAGTTCAGCTATTCTGCTTTACGTATCGTAGGACCTATGACAGCCACAATAGCATCCGATTTTATGATTCTAGGTATTGCGTGGGACCGGTTATCGCCTACGACGTAGTACTCATCGGCATTAAGAGTATACTCGGGACTATTACCAGCGCTACCATCTACCCCTACATATCCTGCTTCTGGCCTTACGGTTTGTCCAGGTACTCCTTGTACACGGCCGATTGCTCTGCCAGATTTTCCGTTTAAGCTGTAGTCATAGATTATAGGGTCACCAAACTTGTAGCTCTTGTTATGTTTGTAGCCTAATACAACATCTCCATCATGGAGCGTAGGAGTCATTGTATTGCCCTGAATCTGAAATGACTGAATGTATCCGAGAGCTATTATCGCAAGTAAGAGTGAGACAATACCACCCAAAATACCAGCTACTAGATAGGCTCCTAAGCTTTTACCTACGCCGACTAGACTGTAGCTATTAAGTAGTTGGTGCCAGAGTATGAATCCACCAATAAGTGAAATCAAACCGAGAACAACGCCTAAAGAATCGTTTTGTATTAGATAGGATAATAGTGTCAGTATCGCTCCAAAACCAAATACAGCAGCAGTGAGCTTAAAAAGGTGATTTGAGCCAAGCTTAATACCGAAAATTCGTAAACTTATTGCATAGGCCAGCAAGCTGATTAAAAAACCGACAACAAGCACAAAGGCTACGAGCAGTATTAGCATTTGATAAGAATTATAACCATTAATTGTAAAAAAGATACCTAGGCTTCTATATACCTGAATCCGTGAGCAAAGCTGCCTGATTAATATACTTGGACGTGGCAGTAGATACCTAAACAGTAGCACACTATCAGATGAGAGAACCGTTTCAAGCGTACTTAAAAAATCATAAAATCCTTGCTGGTCGACAGGAAGAGACGGTCAGCACAGGGAGATGTTACTTGAACTTACTTTCGCACTCCTCAACAAGTGCGTCTAATTTACCTAAATAAGCTCCTGCTTCTTCGATAAAATTATCGAACTGTACCTGTTTTGTGCCATGGTCATAGCTTTCTACTATACTAAAGTCGTGAACCAGTTTGACCTTTACGCGTCGCTCGCCGTTGTCGTCTTTGACAGTTACGTAGGTATGGTCCGGTATAGGGCCGTCAAATCTGATTATATCGCTCTCAACTGAGGTAAGGCCTTTATGACCAATTACATGAAACCCTTCCGGTCCGAAATCATGCTTCAGATTGAACAGTTTATGGCCGACCGATTTTTCTTTAACGGAAATGTTTCTTAGGTTTACGAACTTAGACATTTCTTTATCGGCTTTAGCTGGATGAGCTGCCCACCAGGCTGTAAAGCCGTCTACTCTATTGAACTCTTTTTGCATCACAAAAGTTACGTTGCGAGCAGCATTAGCGAAGGCGTTTAGGTGAAACTCAAAATCTGGTGATAGAGCATTAAATAATCTATGTGTTAGCTCAAGAAAATAATGTGCTTCACTTAGCTTTTTGCACGTTTCCGTCATGATTGAAAATAATAGAGGTGGTAGGGTGGCTGGTTACCTTCCTCGAACTCCTTCTGTAAACGTTGCCATTTTTCTACACGTGATGGGTACCACTGCTGGCCGACAAGCATCTTGTCGTCTTTATGCTTCTGGTATATTTGCTCAAATGTTATAGCCCAGTCAGAGTATTTGCTATTAGACACAACACCGTCGCCACCGTAACGCTGGTGATAGTTGTATAGCACCTCTTCGACATACAGAAAGCCCTCTGGATACTTCTCGCCCATTGTCATGGCAAGATCCCAGTCCTCCATTGCATGCAGAGCTGGATCCCATTTTATGCCCTCATCGAACAGCCTCTTTAGGTGGATGTACCCATTGGTATCAAGGTGCAAGTTCTTCATAAAGATATCCTTAATACCAAGCCCAGGAGGCGTATCTTCTGAATCGTCGATCAGCCTTACTAGTTTGCCGTTCTCGTACAGTTCCTGAGTACGGTGCGCTCTGGGTATAGCAAAAACAGCCTCAGGATTATTATCTAGCCAGTAGAGCATTCTCTCCATATAGTTTGGGAAGAGCTCATTATCGCTATCGAGATAGGCGACCCAGTTGCCCCTTGCTAATTCCAGGCCATGATTGCGCGCAGCAGCCGCGCCCTGATTAGATTGCTGGTCGTAAACAATACGATCATCACCAATTTCCTTTACTACGGCATCCGTGCCGTCTGTGGAACCATCGTCGATAACGATAAGCTCCCAGTTTTTGTGCGTTTGATTTAATACACTCTGGATCGCATTTTTGATAATGTAAGCTCTGTTGTAAGTAGGCATGATAATTGAAATATCAGATAATTCTTGCATACCAATAGCATATCAGAGAAGGATTGCTTCTCCCCATATAACGTAGGTTATAATATGGTTATGATTTGCAGGGAGAGATAGTCCGAATTAAAAGAGACCTCACCGCCAGTGAGGAGCAGAACTTTAGCATCGACCAGTTCTTGAACCTGCCAAAACTCGCTGGTCCTAACCTGGGAGCAGCATCGGTCGAGGCAAAAGATCGCATTTGCCAAATGATATTCTTGAACTTCGTCGTTGATACAGAAAAAGTGGTTGATTTCCAAATGAAGGAGCCTTTTGCAACGCTCCTAAAAATTTGTAATGTCTTAAATGGTCGGGGTGACAGGACTTGAACCTGCGACCTCAGCGTCCCGAACGCTGCGCGCTACCACCTGCGCTACACCCCGATACCGGAAGATTATACTGCCGATGCCGATACATGAGAATACTGGCCGCTAGTAACTTTCGATAGCCCGGAGATACTCTACAAGTTCTGTGCTATCGGCCGAACAGCCTTTATCGGTGACGACGTAGAGGGTTCGACCGTCAGACAATCCTTTGGCGAAGGCTTGAGAGACCTGATCGTTCGACACCGGCGTGACGCTCAGCTGTACCTGCCGGCTGCATGCTTGAAGCGCCGGTATCGCATCTGACGCAGCGTTGAGTCCAAGGGCGTTTTGCACGCGGCGAGCCGCTTGGTCTACAGCCTGCTTATCGGCAACATAGAGGGTTTCACGGTTGCCGTTATAAACAATTGTGAGGGAGTGGTCGAGCGGCAGGACAAGCCGGGCTTCAGGCAGGAAGCGCCGTTCAGAAGGAGCGTCAACTACAGGAGTTTTTAGTAGGTCTCGAGCTGCAGCAACAACCAGGGCTGGGTAGTCTCGTTGCTCCAAACTGTCTACCCGCCGGGATAATTGCTGGAGTGCTAATACATTGCTTAAAATCAGGACTACACCCACAGCCCCAGCAGCAATCCACAGATATCTGTTTTGAAATACTGATGGCGATTTTTGTTTCTGGCGCGGCATATATCCGAACTATAGCATAAGCTTTTTGAGCAGCCAATTTTCCTAGTTACATTTCTTATAGCCGAGCTCACGATAATGTAGTGTGCTAGTAGTCTAGACAAGGAGTTTGCCCATGCGCAGCATGCCACTACACCACACAGCTGATGAACGGC
>DATHYB010000051.1:0-3701 GCA_035459365.1 Candidatus Limnocylindrales bacterium | reverse complement strand
CTTCGGCGGTCTGAGCGTCCGTGTGCCAACCCCCGTCGTATCGCTGAGTGACTTCGTAATTATCACCAAGCGCACCGTCACTGTAGAAGAAGTTAACGAAACGTTTAAAAAAGCCGTCAAAGAACCGTACTACCAGGGCATCCTTGATGTCACCGAAGAAGAGTTGGTTTCCAAAGATTTCATTGGTAACAGCCACTCAGCTATCGTCGATCTCAAGCTCACGGCAGTTGTCGGCGGCAACATGCTGAAAGTCGTCGCCTGGTATGACAATGAGTGGGGCTACAGTAACCGTCTGGTTGAAGTGGTAGCCGACACCGGAAAGCTCTTGCACAAGCAGAAAGCACGCTAGCAATGAAGATTTATATTGGCGCGGATCACAACGGCTTTGATCTCAAAGAAAAATTAGAAAGCTTCCTCAAACGCAGTGGCTACGAAGTTGTCGATGAAGGTGGTGTCAAGAATCCGGATGACGACTTTCCGCAATTCGCCGGCCGGACTGTCAGTGCACTGCTGGCGGATGATAGCCGCGATGCTAAAGCAATTCTAATCTGTGGCAGTGGCCAAGGCATGTGTATGGCTGCCAACCGCTTCAAAGGTATAAGGGCCAGCCTGTGCTGGAACTTAGCCGAGGCCCGTTCGGCGCGTAATGATGACGACAGTAATGTCCTCTGTCTATCAGCGAATAGTCTCGACGACCAACAGTCCCAGGCCATAGTGACAGCCTGGCTGAATACACCATTTGCTGGCGCGACACGTTACAAACGCCGCATTGATCAACTTGACCAGTTAGGTTAGATGTATGACCTCGATTTGTCCGACGATCACCGCTGCAACTGCCGATGAATACCGCCAGCAGGTGGAGCGCATCGCGCCCTTTGCCACTCGGGTGCATATTGATATTGCAGACGGGACACTGGCGCCAAGCAGGCTGGTCGATGTGGCGAATATCTGGTGGCCTGGTGGGGTTCGGGCGGATCTGCATATTATGACGAAAAGACCACTGGCTCACTTGCAGATGTATATCGCACTTGGGCCGCAACTGGTCATCGTGCATGCCGAAGGCGAAGGTAATTTTGTAGCGCTCGCTGAACAGCTCCATCACCATGGCATTGAAGTCGGTGTCGCACTCCTGCCGCAAACTCCGGTCGAGAACATAGTGCCAGCGCTTGAGCTGATTGATCATGTTCTGATTTTCTCTGGAAATTTCGGTCATTTTGGAGGACACGCAGACATGACGCTGCTTGATAAAGTCCGTCAGCTTAAAGCGGCTAAGCCTACATTGGAGATTGGATGGGACGGCGGCGTCTCTGATGACAATATATATGCGCTTGCTCAAGGAGGCGTCGAGGTTATGAATGTCGGAGGATACCTCCATCGTGTATCTCACCCTGAAGCAGCCTACGCTCGGCTCGAAAGTGTGCTGCGTCCTCCGCAAAATCCTCGCAGCCACCGCATCCGCGTGGTATAGTAGGGTAAGCATGAGCATGGTAAAACAAACATATTCTATTGAATGGTTGGAGCACAAGGCCACCGATATCAGGACTGATATCATTCGTATGCTCGAACATGCCGGCAGCGGCCACTCGGCGGGTCCACTCGGACTGGCTGATATCTTCACTGCTCTGTACTTCGACATCCTCAGGCACGATCCCAAAAATCCTCAGATGGCTGACCGTGACATTCTGCTCCTGAGTAACGGTCATTGTGTCCCCGTACGCTATGCGACGATGGCACACGCCGGCTACTTCGAGCGCAAGGAACTTATGACGCTCCGTCAGTTCGGCTCACGGCTGCAGGGCCACCCGGAGCGCACGCGGTTGCCGGGCATGGAATCGACCAGCGGACCGCTCGGTTCAGGACTGAGCCAAGCCTGCGGTATGGCATTGGCAATGCGCATGAACCAGGAACACCACAGATGGGTATTTGTTGTCATGGGCGACGGCGAGCTCGACGAAGGTAATATCTGGGAAGCTGCGATGCTGGCTGGCAAAGAGCGCCTGAATAATGTCATTGGTATTATTGACCGTAACAATATACAAATTGACGGGCCGACAGAATCCGTCATGCCACTCGAGAATCTGCGCGGCAAGTGGGAAGCATTCGGCTGGCACGTGCTGGAAATCAACGGCAATGATATGGAAGCAGTCATCGATGCTTGCGCAATGGCACGCTCGATTGTAGAGAAACCTGTAATGATTATTGCTTACACCATTCCGGGCAAGGGTGTTGATTTTATGGAGTATGACTTCCATTGGCATGGTATGCCGCCGAATCATGAGCAGGCTACATTAGCCCTTAAAGAACTACGAACCTTAGGTGGAAAGATCCGGAGCGAACATGAGTAAGAAACTAGTCAAAAAAGTCAGAAAGCCGTTTTACATGGTGCTTGTCGTTGCTATCCTAACGTTTGTAGGTTCCGGAGACCTCTATATGTGGGCTCTCAACCGGATGATGATGGACTAGTATGGCCGACATGCATCTAGTGGACATCACCAAGGAGCTCAAACAGGAACCGATCCGCAAAGGCTTCGGTCGCGGATTACTGGAAGCAGGCAAGCGAAATGAACATGTCGTTGCTGCCTGCGCAGACCTAACTGAATCAACGCAGATGAGTCTCTTTAAAGAAGCTTTTCCAGACCGCTTTGTCGAGATCGGCGTTGCCGAGCAAAACCTTGTGACAGTAGGCGCGGGAATGGCTGCTATGGGTAAGATTCCGTTCGTCAGTTCGTATGCTGCCTTCAGTCCGGGTCGCAACTGGGAGCAGATCCGAACGACCATCTGCCTAAATGAGCAGCCGGTAAAAGTCGTTGGTTCACACGCCGGTGTGAGTGTCGGCCCTGACGGTGCAACCCACCAGATGCTGGAAGACATTGCTCTGATGCGCGTCCTGCCGCATATGGTTGTGGTCGTACCCTGTGATTCAGTAGAGGCCGAGAAGGCAACGCTTGCACTGGCGGCTGATAATCGTCCCGCATACCTCCGCTTAGCCCGCGAAGCCTCTGCTATCGTGACAACCGCGGACACGCCGTTTGAGATTGGCAAAGCATACGTCTTTGAGCAGGGCGCGGATATCACACTTATCGCTACGGGTACCATGACGCATCAGGCAATGCTCGCCGCCGAACTACTTTTCAAGGACGGCATTTCGGCTGAAGTCGTGCACGTGCCGACTATCAAGCCGCTGGATGCAGACACGATTCTGAAAAGCGTACGGAAAACTGGCGCTGTCGTAACTGCTGAAGAAGCTCAAATTGCCGGCGGACTGGGCGGAGTCATAGCTGAACTTCTTGCAGAAAACCATCCAGTACCGATGAAGCGGATTGGCATGCAGGACCGCTTCGGTGAATCAGGCGCTCCTGATGAATTACTCAAGCACTTCGGCCTTGACGCGAAACATATCCGTTTGGCGGCGCATCATATCGTCGAACGTAAATAAGCTATATCCGAATATGAGTACGAAGGCTGTTGCCTCTTTTGAAGCATAAGCATGTATACTATGGGTAAGGAATTAAAAGTATACAACTATGCCAACAACTCTTCGACAAATGAGACAAAATTGCCTGCGGGCACGGGCGATTATGGAACGAGCACGGGCGGAAAAATTCGCGCTCGGGGCCTTCAACCTTGATAATCAAGAAACGCTGCGGGCGGTGGCACAAGCGGCCCGGGCCAAAAAAGCGCCGGTGCTGGTTGAAGTCAGC
>DATHYB010000050.1:0-4259 GCA_035459365.1 Candidatus Limnocylindrales bacterium | reverse complement strand
ACGTGGCCGAAGCGTACGTCATTGCCCATGAGGTCGGCCACCACGTCCAAAGCCTGCTCGGCATATCCGATCAAGTCCAGCCCGGTGACAATGAAGCATCGGTCCGGCTTGAGCTGCAAGCTGACTGTTTCGCCGGCGTCTGGGCCCATGCCGTCAATGCTGAAGGCGTGTTCGAACCGGGTGAAATCAATGAAGCTCTCGATGCTGCTTCAGCAGTTGGCGATGACCGCATCCAGTCTGCCACCGGGGGCCAGGTGAATCCCGAAACGTGGACCCACGGCTCATCAGAACAGCGCCAGAACTGGTTTAACCGCGGCTTTACCAGTGGCCGGCCATCAGCTTGTGATACGTTTGGCAGTTAGTCTACGTCGGCAGAGATGAAGCGCGAGCTGGCTCCTGTGCCAGGACTTCCGCTACATGCGATATGAGCATCCTCGGCTGGATCGACGATTTCAACAAATACTTGTCAACACCCTGCCGTTCAAGCTCAAGCAAGGTCTTCGGGTCAGAAAGATTCGTAAAGGCAATAATTTTGAGACCAGGACGAAGCGGCTGCATACGTTGATGCTTCAAAACTTCTAAGCCCGACAAACCTGGCATCAGCATATCAAGTATCAGCAACTCAGGGCGTTCCTTCTCTAATTTATCAAGCGTATCCCGGCCATCGACAGCTGGCACCACCCTATATCCAGCATGACCTAAAATCATGACGTAGGCGTCCCGAAGGACCGATTCATCTTCGGCTATTAGTACTTTTGGCATAGTCTGTTACTCATACTTAGCATCCCATATCCTCTAGAATCTACTACCAAAATTCCCACACTCCACCATTCCTGCATATGATGCAGCCTTACGGCCAATGCTATTTCTGGCGCACGGTAACTTTGCAGGTTTTTTCACTGAAGTTTTGGAACTGATAGACCAACGAGTACGAACGGCCTCCAGCCGACTTCAACCGCTCCTTTGACATACCTATGTCATCTTTAACATTTGGCACAATAGTAATTGTGTACTCCGGAATGGGCTCATTCGTCTTGAACGTACCCACGTTCAGCGCCTTACCATTTCCAGGTGTGATCGTGAGTGTCTTCCTGCGAAGTCTTCCTAATAAGGACTGTAAATAGTGCGTTTGCGTAGATGATTTTTTTGAAGCCATAACCCTCCTTACCGGTTCATATGAGCAAAAGCTCAAGACCGGATACTATAAGTTTGTATTATGTGATTATCGATGTTACTGTATAGAAAAGGCGGTCATCTCGGTGATCTCGTAGATGCGCCTCAGTTGTTTAGCAAAATAGCCAAAGGACATGATACCTTCCATTTCGGAAACCTGTCAACCAATTAACATAAGGATTTATGCTGCGTCATGCTTCATTTCACAAACCAGGAACTTGCCGAAACCTATCACGTATCTGTTAGAACCGTGCGGAATTGGATTGACGCGGCACGCGATGGCAAACTTGACCTCGTGCTTCACACCCAGGGCAAACGCAGCTATGTTGCCAATACGTCAAGAAACGTAGCAACAATGAAACAACTATCTGAGAAAAACAAGAAGTTCCGGCCACTCAGAAGCGTCAAAATGGTAGCTCCCAAACCTGAATTCTATAAGCTATACAATCAGGCGCAAATCTATGACATAGTCGCAAATATGGAAATTCATCATGAAATTCCGCGACAATATAACTACTTTGACCAAGGTGCCTTGTACTGGGATAGCTACGCGAACCGTCTTGCCGAAGAAGAAACACCCAATAATCTGACGGCTTGTGTTCAACTTCTCGAGTCTAATCAAAAGTACATTGACGATCTTCTTTCACTCTACAAACAAGTCAATGTCATTGATATTGGGCTCGGCAATGCACTTCCCACTAAGAAATTTCTTGAACATCTCCTCAATCAGGATAAGCTCGGCAGATACATCGGTATCGACATTAGCCCAACCATGTTGTCTATCGCCGAACGAAATATAGAATCATGGTTCGGAGACAAAATAAAATTTGAAGGACATGCGCTGGACTTTGAAAATGAACGTTTTGGCATCTTACTGGCCGATGAATACATCAAATCGAATTCACAAGATACGTGCAACATCTTACTTTTCCTGGGAGGAACGCTTCAGAACTTCAGGAAGCCAGAAGCTGTACTCAGCGTTCTGCATGACAGCATGGGCGTCAATGATTTTCTGATACACGAGCAGAAATTAGATACAAAAACGAGTCGTCGCTATTTTGACTTCAACCCCGTACCGAGCAACACCACACTCGCCCCAAACCATAGGCTTATATTCGACCTGTTTAACATCGATGAATCCATCTATGATGTCGAGATGGGCTTCGACTCTGAGCTCAGCGAGCGATACATTAGAGTTGCACTCAAAGTCGCACTGAATATCACATTTGCCTTCCAAACAGGAGAACGGACGATACGATTTAACAAGGGTGATACGCTACTTCTATGGCGGGCCCGTCAAAACAAATTGCTTGACCTGCTGCAGCTCTTTGAGAAAAGCGATCTATACCCTCTGCACATCAGTCAGACAATTGACCAAGAGTTTATTCTTACTATGTCAAGGATTAGGCAGACCTGACTCAAATACTTGGCACTATCGGAAGATATCACTCTACCTGTTCGAGTGGGATGCGCAGCAGCCGGTCGTCATCATCCGCAGGCGTACCACGGCCATCACGGTTTGAGGTAGATATATAGAGCACATTCTCGGCAGCCGTAACGGCCCGCAACCTGCCGTATTCTTCCTGCAGAAAGCGGTCAAGCCGAATATTTTTAGTATCTGAGATATTTGCACGGTACAGTGTCTGGCCGCGGAGACCCGTAAAGAATAAATCGCCGTCAGCATACGCCAAGCCAGCCGGCGCCCAGGTTTCATCGGCTCCAGAATGCAGCAGTGGACGCCGCATCCCTGCACGCTGCTCGTCGCCGCGGATGATTGGCCAGCCGTAATTCACCCCTTTCTCAATCAGGTTAAGTTCGTCGTATCCGGACGGCCCGTGTTCAGTTGCCCACAGCCTTCCCTGGTGGTCCCACGCTATTCCTTGCGGATTTCGATGCCCGTACGACCAAACCGGGTTCCGGAACGGGTTGTCAGCCGGCACCGACCCGTCATCATTTAGTCTGAGAATCTTGCCGGACAGGGCGTTTGTCTGCTGCGCATCCTGCTGGACATTGGCGTCACCGGAGCCGACATACAGTTTGCCGTCAGGCCCGAATGCCAGCGCACCGCCGTCATGAGTAGTCGCTCCAGGAATGTCAGCAATGATACTTGTACGTGCCGACAACCCATCCTTCGAATAGACATAGCGGTCCACCTGGTTGCGAACTTGGCCGTTACTTCTGGTTGTCAGGTATACGTACAACCACTTATTTTCAGTAAAATGTGGATGCAGCGCGAGCCCGAGCAAACCGCCTTCACTCGTCTGTTCGACACCTCTGATGGTGTATGTAGCGCCGTTTTTACCAATACGTCGCAGCTGTCCGGGCCGCTCAGTTACTAGCAAATCTCCATCAGGCATGACCGCGATGTCCCACGGCACTTCAAGGCGTGAAGCAACAATGGAATGTGACTGCGGCGATTGTGCCGGTTGCGCCGACTTATCATTCGTCGATGACCGATACGCTGCGAGAGCGCCGCCCAGGACGAGCAGCAGCACGATAATCAACCAGGGGCGTAAGCTTTTCATAGCGCCCAGTATACGCCTCTACTTGCTATGATGTTCGCTAAATTTTGACGCTTGGCATTTACCAGCCGGCTGTGCGGGCCAGCCCGAGGGCGTAGTCAGCCCACCACGAGCCAGCCGGAGGACCGCCATTGCAGGTTCCATCAGATTGGCCGGGAGTCTTGATCCACAAAAGAGCATCAACGAGCGGGCCGCTAGACTGTACCGTCGTAGGATTAGCACCGAGGGCGCGCCCAGGCGGGTTACACCAGGCTTCTCCGGACAAAGCTCCTTTGCCGTTACGGCTGGTGTCAACAACATAATGCTTACCGCCGACGAGGCCGGATAACTGGTTGCCATAGGACACTGATTGTGCGGTTGCGTAAAAGTTTGAGACATTCAGGCTGAAGCCGTCAGCCCCCGCAATACCTGCCTGCTGCAGGCGCGGCGCCATCGTAGCGGCAGGATGCCATCCGGAATTGCCGGCGTCGATGTAGACATAGGTTGCTCGGCTTGATTTCAATGAGGCAACTGCTTGCTTCATAAGCGTGAGTCTTGTGTTTTGGTCGGCAGCACTCAAGCAGT
>DATHYB010000049.1:0-7056 GCA_035459365.1 Candidatus Limnocylindrales bacterium | reverse complement strand
ATCGGTGCCCATAGCATGAGGGAAACACCTGTTCCCATGCCGAACACAGCAGTTAAGCCTCGTAGCGGTTACAATACTTGGGCCTGAGCCCTGGGAAAATAGCACGGTGCCGAATTATAAAAGAGCTCTCCGAAAGGAGGGCTCTTTTCTTTTTAGTCAAATCTTATGGGTGGAGGAAGTGAGTCCCCTATATGAGTATGGTTACATATCAGGGCGGTATATTTAAGCAAAAGCTTTTTATTACGGCGCCGCTATATTATACTTATGCTAAGACTATGAAAAGAATAAGAGTTATGTCAGCTATCGCTTTGAGTAATAGGCGCAGGATAGGTATTGTGAGCGTTTCGCTAGCGGCTGTACTTGTCATAGGGATCGTGACTTATATCGGTACTCGGCAACAAGAGGCGAGCAGGGCGGCTTTGCCGACCAATCCGCTTCCTTTCGATATGCCCTCGGCTGCAACGCTCGATGCTTCGCCTCGTAAAGTCTTTGCCCATTACTTTACTCCATATCCTATTTCTCTTGATAATCAAGATCCTGATAGTGACTACTATGCCCGCAATTTTCTTACTAAAGATGGTGAGAAGGGCATACACGCCTCGTACGGAGGCTTCCTTCGTGAACGGCCATTGCCTCGTGAGGTAATTTCTTCTAGCTCATGGGCGCTTGAGGACATGAAGACTGAAGTCAAGCGGGCGAGCCAGGCCGGCCTCGACGGCTTTACGGTTGACATTCTCGGCACTGGTACTGGCAACCAAAACTGGGAGCGCTTCAAGCTTCTGCTCAAGGCGGCGCCACTGGTTGATCCGAACTTCAAACTTGTTCTTATGCCGGACGGTAATGGCTCTGGTGCTGAAAAAGGTTACGAATCACTGGCTACTAATATTGCAAGTCTGGTAAATGACCCGGTATACAATAAGAACATTTATAAACTGTCTGACGGACGGGTTGTAGTATCGCCGTTCAAGCCAGAAACCTATTCCGCTACCTACTGGAAAAACTTCATTACTTCTATGGGGAAGAAAGGTATCAAAGTAGCATTTGTGCCGACATTTTTGGACTATAATGCACAGGTCGCCAACTATGACGCCTTCAGCTACGGATTCTCCAACTGGGGCAACCGTAACCCTGACGATAACCAGCTCGACAGCTTAAGTAAAAAAATTACGGACGCCCATAGCCGAGGCAAAATATGGATGCAACCGGTATCTCTGCAAGATAACCGTCCAAGAGATGGAATATATGACGAAGCCAACAACACCGAAAACTATCGGTTGACCTGGAATGCTGCTACAGTTGGCGGCAGTGACAAAAAAGGTGCAGAGTGGGTACAAATCCCAACCTGGAACGACTACTCCGAAAATACCCAGATTTCCCCCGGCTCCCGCATCGGTTGGAGCGCGCTAGATCTGACCTCATACTATCTGGCCAAGTACAAGCTTGGATCCTATCCTACGATCAAACGGGACACCATATATGTATCGCATCGGAACCAGCTACACGCAACGATGCCGTCCCCACTGTACTCTAAAGTCATGAAACTTCGCTCAGGCAGCTCCCCGGCCCGGAATAAAGTTGAAGTTATGGCATTCTTGACCGCTCCTGGTACGATCAAAACTGTCGTGGGCACTAAAACATACAGTGTTGAAGCTCCTGCCGGTGTGTCGACTCATCTGTTTGATCTCTCGGCCGGTACGGTTTCCGCTACCCTATCCCGTGATGGTTCGCCGGTTGCAACCGTGACCTCGCCCAACAAAGTCGTGACCAGTACTACTCAGCAAAACCTGCTTTACCACTTCGTCTCAAGCGGCCGGGAAGGTGAGGTCTTCAATCAGCAGCCAGCTAATGCTCCAGATCTAGTGGTGACCAACATTACTACATCTCCGGCGGCCCCGAATACTGGCAATGCAACCACATTCTCTGCCACCGTAAAAAACCAAGGAACCGCTGTAACCCCAGTGGGTACAATCCTAGGTGTTAGCTTCAGGGTCAATGATTCGCAAGTTAGTTGGAGTGACACGCACACGAGTAGCTTGGCTCCCGGGGCTAGTGTTACGCTCACGGCTAATTCAGGGCCAACTGGCAGTGCGCAGTGGGTGGCTGTGGCCGGTACACAGAGCATTTCGGCTAAAGTTGACGATATCAATCGGATCGTTGAGACAAATGACGCCAACAATACGCTGGCTCGTAGTATTACGATTACTGATGCAGCAGTGCAACAACCAGATCTTGTCGTAACCAACATTAGTTCAAATCCTGTTAATCCGGCGCCCGGTGCTGCTACAACCTTTTCGGCGACTATAAAGAACCAAGGCACTGCAGCGACGCCAGCAGGGATAAAGCATGGCGTTAGCTTCAGGATAAACGGCACGCCAGTGAGTTGGAGCGACACGCATGTCGCGAGCTTGGCTTCTGGGGCGAGCGTGACGCTGATAGCTAACGCCGGGCCCGATGGTAATGCAACGTGGACGGCTACAGAAGGTGTTATGACTCTGAGTGCTGTTGTAGATGACATCAACCGTATTTCTGAAGCAAATGAGTCTAACAATGCGCTGAGTCAGCAGTTCACGGTGAATACGAGCGCAGCAGGGGATGTCAATGGAGACAACCGAGTCAATGCGATTGACTTATCAGCGGTATTGGCTAAGGACGGTCAAAGTTATCCTCCTGCAGACTTCAATGCAGATGGTATCGTCGGAGCGGCAGACCTGGCTATCTTGCTGAGCCGTTGGACCTGGTAAGCCACATGCGTCTGCAACAAATTTGTATTTGACGCTTATGCTTGTGGTGATACACTACAAGTAAGTACAAATAAAACAAAGAGTCAAAATGAAAACACAAACAAAACAAAGGATTACGTCTGTTGCGGTTCATGCTGCTGCACAGAAACCGACAGTTTTCGCAGTAGCCCTGCTTGTAGTGGGGGCTGTCTCGTACTTTGGTGCGAGTTTGCAGCAAGATAGTAAGGCGATTACGCCACCGCCTACAGCACTGTATATTTCGCCTGAATCCGGCTCGTTCACGACCGGTGCGACGTTCTCGGCTGCGGTACGGGTGACTAGTGGTACTGAGCCCGTCAATACTGTGCAGGCGTCGCTCAATTATGACCCTGCCCAATTAGAGTTTGTTAGTTTGACGGACGGCACGGCCTTTCCGACTGTTGCTGCTACGAGCACGACGCCTGGCTTGATCCGGGTAGCCCGTGCGACACAAGCTGCTCCAGTGACGGGTGATAATGCAGTCGTAACCGTAACTTTTAGGATGTTGGCATCCTCGGCTACTACTCCCGTCAATGTTGGTTTTGATGCAGCATCATCGTACGTGGTGAGGAGTACGGACAATACAAATATCTTGGCCAGCAGCTCGGGAGCTCGTTATGCGGTGCGGCTACCGGCTCCAACTGTCACGGCTGCTACGCCAGCTAGCGGCCCGGCAGCAGGTGGTACGGTTGTGGCAATCACTGGTACGAACTTCGTCAGTGGTGCAAAAGTCAGCTTTGGTACGGCTCCTGCTGCCGCTGTAACATTTGTATCTGGAACGTCACTCCAGGTAACCGCTCCTGGTTCTACAACGGGCGGAGCTCGTAACATTGTTATTACGAACCCAGACGGTCAAACAGCCACACTGGTCAATGGCTTCACCTATGTTGCACCACCAACGCTATCTACAGTTTCACCGACGAGCGGTGTAGTCACGGGTGGTACAAAGCTCACACTGTCGGGTACAAATTTTGTTTCTGGCGTAACGGTAACTGTTGGCGGTGCTGCCGCGACATCAGTGGCAGTTGTCTCGGGCACGAGCATAACAGCTCTAGCTCCTGCGCATGCCCTCGGCCTCGTTGACATCGTTGTGAAGAACCCAGACGGTCAATCAGTGACCAAGGCAGGGGCGTTCACCTACGTCAATCCTGCGCCGACCATTTCAGCTATCACGCCAAATGCTGGTTTCGTGGTCGGTGGTCAACAGATAACTATTACTGGTACAAATATCTCCAGTGGTGCAACCGTAACCATCGGTGGTATACCTGCAACTGAGATAGCATATGTCCCTTCAAGCTGTGTCCCGGGTACTGTCTGTATTAGCGGTATCAGCATCATGGCTAAATCTCCGGCGCATGCAGCTGGTATAGTCAATGTGGTCGTCAAGAATACCGATGGACAAACTGCAACACTTACGGGTGGTTACACCTACAAGGTGAGCGGTGACTCTAACGGTGATGCACGTATCAACGCGCTCGATCTTTCTGCGGTCATATCCCATGACGGTCAGAATTATCCGCCATCTGATTTCAACGGCGACGGTACGGTAGGTGCCGCTGATATGGCCATACTTCTCGCTGCCTGGACCTGGTAGCATACAAAACTTTTCTGGCCGCTCTCGGCTTGAACACATAAAACAAACACCTCGGAAGCGAGGTGTTTGTTTTAGTATAAGAATTTTTACAGCTGGGCATAAGCTTTATCGGTTACTCTAATAATGTTCGAAACGAATAAGACATATCTCGGACAGCGATAAACCAAATTGAGGGTATGACCATGGCTGGAACAAAGACTGGTGGCGAAGCTGCCGCAAACACGAACAAGAAAAAATACGGACCTGACTTTTACGCACGTATTGGTGCGATGGGCGGTAAGAAGGGTACGAAAGGCGGCTTTGCTGCTGGTAAAGAGGGCCGCGAGCGGGCCCGCAAGTTTGGCGCAATCGGTGGCCGTTTGTCGCGCCGTGGCAAAGCGTCTGAGCGCGAATCATAAACAGTTTGTGAGCAATATCACATTAGGCATGAGGAGTATTGACTTTTAACCAATAGCGTGATATCATAAGCATAGTTTCTGAAAAAGAGGGTTCCCGTCGTTATGGCGGGAACTTTTCATTTTCTGAAAACCGACGAGGATGCAGGGTGGGCCCGAAGCGGGCATCTGCATAAACTAACGGAGGTTCTAAAGCTATGGCTGGAACAAAAGCTGGTGGCGAAGCTGCTGCCGCAACTAACAAGAAAAAATACGGACCTGACTTTTATGCAAAGATCGGTGCCAAGGGTGGCCGCTTGGGCCGTACTGGTGGCTTTGCCGCTAACCGCGAGCTCGCTCGTGTCGCTGGCGCAAAGGGTGGCCGGATCTCACGCCGCACCAAGAAGACTGACGCCTAAGCCCAGTTTTTCGTAGTAAAGCCCGCAGTTTCATAGAAACGTGCGGGCTTTTTTAGTGCCCAATCATCTTGAGGGCGAAGGCGGTGGAATATTCACGTGTCTTGGCCTGTGCGCGTCGATAGGGCCGGCAGAAGCGTGATGGGCTAACATGCCAGCGGGTATGGCAGTTGAAGCAGCGGTAGTAGCTCGAAGCGTCGAGTTGGATGCACTGCGTTCCACAGCCAGGGCACAGACTGCGACGATAGAGCCAATCGCGGTAGGTATCAAGGCAATCCTGAACGTAGTCCTGGTCAATTTTGATCGCGTACTTTGGTGCCATCTGCTGGGCGTGTTCCCAGGCTCCAACTTCGAGTTTGAGTAGCTCAAGATCGGCTTTGTAGCACGTATGACCGAGCAGGGCATGACTGGTTTCATGGAGTAAGGACCAGGCACTTGCGTCTTGGTACTCTTTGAATGCATCATAAAAGACCTCAGATGTTTCCGGGCACCAGTAGAACGATGTGCCGGCTACGAATGTCAGCTGCGGATAATCTTTTGCGAGTATCTCAACCAAGGTATGCATGGGCAAACTGCTCCTTTGCAAGGTCATAACAGCCAAATAGGACTGCTTCTTCGGGGCGGCCAGCTTCCCGGATCGGCGGTATAGTAAAGAGAGGAAGTTCGTATTTTTTAAGATAATGAATGAGTATGTCTCCGTATTTTGGGAATTGCGTGCCTACACTGCCGCCGATAACCACAAGATCGGGGTCCATGATGGCGATTAACTGTACAAGTGCGCTAGCCATATCGCGGCAAATCTGGTCCCATGTTGCCGAATCGTCAATATCGCAGGCCATTTTGCCGTATCGCTTGACAATCGATTTTCCTGAAATGAAATTATCAAGTGAAATGACCTTGCCTCTGTATACAATGGGTATAGATGCGCCGCCAAGGTCTGCGGTTGCGGTGACGATTTTCCGATTCTCAATCAAGGCAGCTCCTATTCCCGTACTGACAGTAAGATAGAGAACTTTATTGTATTCGTGTTTTACGAGCATAGCTTCGGAGAGGCCGGCTAATTTGGCGTCATTCTCGACGACCATAGGGCAATTAGTTATCTTTTCTAAATCGGTGAATATTGGCAGGTTTGTCCATGACAAATTACCGAAGTTAAGAGCCCTGTGATGAACACGGTCTATAGCACCTGGTATCCCCGCACCTCCGGCGGTGAATTCTTTGGCGGCTAAAGATTCGAAGGATTTTTTGATTTCTTGTAGTTCTTGGTCGTAATCTTGAGGGGTCTCAAACCGAATTTTCTCAGTAATGACACCATTGTCGTCGAGGCTCGCGACGAGCGTCTTTGTTCCCCCGATGTCGATCCCTACGTACATTGGTTTCAGTGTAGCATGAGACTATACAGCTTGTGCAAGAAAAACTAGCAGGATAATGCTAGTCTCCATTCCCCGGTAAATTTCCTCTGCGTGCTCTTGGCGTGTCTCTGCGCTGCCTTGTATAAGAGGTCAATAAGGGGTATACTTGTAAGAATCTTATAGATAGGTGCTGTTATGGCTTCGGCTAAACAGGGACTATATCTGTTAGAAATACATTCGAAGGAGGCATGATAAGAACATGTCAAAAACTACAATATCAATGGACGAACTGCTCGCGCAGTCTGAACTTAAACAACTAGAGCCAGGCGACGTCGTCGAGGGTACCGTAACTTCTGTCAAGAAGCACGAACTGTGGGTTGACCTCGGTGCTCGTGGTGTCGGCGTGGTTATGCGCCGCGAGATCGGCCACGGCCAGACGCTCGAAGTAGGCCAAAGCATCACCGTGAGCGTGATTGATCCAGAGATGGACGAAGGCTACGCGCTGCTCAGCATGAAGCGGGCCGCCAAGGACCGCGGCTGGGACGAACTGCAGCGTATTTT
>DATHYB010000048.1:0-8942 GCA_035459365.1 Candidatus Limnocylindrales bacterium | reverse complement strand
TATAACGAAGTTATTGATATTGAGGCAACTGACGGATCGCTGGTTACAGCTTTCGCGCTGAACTTGCTCGAAGACGAAATCGGTGCTGTTATCCTCGGTGATGACAGTAAAATTAGCGCCGGTGCGCGTGTCAGTTTGACGGGTCGCGTGCTTGACGTGCCAGTCGGCCCTGAAATGGTCGGCCGGGTGGTTGACCCGCTCGGTAATCCACTCGACGGCAAAGGTCCAATCAACGCCAAGAACCGGAACCCGATCGAACGTGCCGCTCCCGGTGTCATGGCCCGCAAGAGCGTCCATGAGCCATTGATGACCGGTATAGTTGCTATCGACACCATGATTCCTGTTGGCCGCGGCCAGCGAGAGCTGATCATTGGCGACCGCCAAACGGGTAAATCTGCAATCGCAATTGATACTATGATCAACCAAGCTCGCCAAAAGACCGGCGTTATCAACGTCTACGTCGCTATTGGCCAGAAACTGTCCAAGATCGCTGCCCTGCAGGAACGCCTGAAACGCGAAGGCGTCATGGACCAGACAATCATTGTCGCGACCGGACCGTCTGACCCCGCTGCCCTGCTCTACCTGGCTCCCTACGCCGGTGCTGCCATGGGAGAATATTTTCGGGATAATGGTGGCCACGCATTGGCTATCTATGACGACCTTTCGAAGCACGCTGTAGCCTACCGCCAGATGTCACTGTTGCTCCGCCGTCCACCCGGCCGTGAAGCTTACCCAGGTGATGTCTTCTTCTTGCACTCACGCCTGCTTGAGCGTGCTGCCAAGCTCTCTGATGAGCTCGGTGCCGGCTCCCTGACTGCCCTGCCTATCATTGAAACGCAGGCTGGTGATATCTCGGCCTACATTCCAACCAATGTCATCTCGATTACCGACGGTCAGATATTCTTGGAGACTAATTTGTTTTACCAAGGTATCCGCCCAGCTATCTCCGTTGGTCTGTCTGTTTCCCGTGTTGGTGGAGCTGCACAAACCAAGGCTGTCAAATCTGTCGCTGGTTCGCTGCGTCTTGACCTTGCCCAGTTCCGTGACCTCGCTTCTTTCGCTCAGTTCTCATCTGACCTCGATGCTGAAACAAAAGCTCGCATCGACCGTGGTCAGCGCTTAACTGAACTGCTCAAACAGAAGCAGTTCGCACCGCTTTCGATTGCCCAGCAAGTCATTTCCCTGACTGCGGCTACCAAGGGCGCATTCGACGAAGTGCCGGTAGCTAAGATTAAGGACGCACAGGCGGAACTGTTGAGCGCTGCCGAGCAGAATCATAAGCAACTCGTCGATGAACTTAACACCGGTGGCAAACCAACTGATGAAATGACTGCTCAAATAGTGCAGTTAGCCGAAAAGGTTGCCCATTCATATGGTGCTAAAGCTATAGCTAGGGAGGAAGTATAAATGCCAATACATTTTGACGAATTTAGAGATGAATATACTCGAAGCCTTAGCGATGGTGATCTTGCTCGCCGTTTGGCTAGCGAAGTCATTTTCACCGCTGGCGAAAGGCCTGAGTTAGTCAGGGGTTTTGTAAGTGGCATAACCGAGCTGCTGACGGGTTTTGAAGAAAACCATACAGGCATAGCACTTGAAGATCGTCAGGATCCACAACGAGTTAACATGCTCGCAGAAACTCTTGGTAGACTTATTGAAAGGTATGATAGCTAAGATCTAATTAGCTAGGAAATTGTTATGGCATCACGGCAACAAATTAAACGTCGCATCGGTTCGGTTAAGAGTACTCGTCAAATTACGCGTGCTATGCAGCTTATGGCAGCGAGTAAGCTTCGTAGGGCTCAAGATGCAGTGGCTGGACCGCGTGAATACTCAGCGGTGGCTCGTGAGATCTTGACGCACCTGCGGCATCTTGCTCAGACTGAAGTCCAGCACCCACTGTTTGCGGAGCGTCCGGTCAAGCGACGCTTGATCATAGCAATCTCGAGTGACCAAGGTTTGGCCGGTGCCTATGATGCCAACATTGCTCGCCGATTGCTGCAAGAACTATCAGAAGACCGAAAAGCGGGGCGGCAAACATCCGTCATTACAATCGGTCGTAAAGTCTCGCACGTTGTGTCTCGAATTGCAGATGTTGAAGTGATGGCCGTCTACACCAACTTTGCAGACAATCCGGACGCAAAAGAGCTTCGTCCGCTGTTATCGACGATCTACGACGCATTCAAAAAAGAAGAAATTGATGCAGTTGAACTGCTCTACACCCGCTTTAAATCGACTGTCAGCCAAGTTGTAGAGATGCAGCGACTTTTGCCCGCTGGATTCGAAGAGGTGGAGGTATCCTCTGATGTATCAAGTGCTAAGATAGAGCCGTCGATTGACGTGTTGATTGAATCTTCGGTACAGAGATTACTGGAAGTACAAATGTATCAGGCGCGGCTTGAGGCAGTAGCTTCTGAGCAATCGATGCGTATGATTGCCATGAAGAACGCGACTGATAATGCCGGTGATATCATTGATGATCTGACGCTTGAATATAACAATGCGCGCCAAGCAGCAATCACGCAGGAACTGGCCGAGATTACTGGTGGTGCAGAGGCTCTCAATGGATAATCCGCTGCGCCGGCTTCCATTTATCGGAAAACATACCGAAGATGAAATGTCCGAGCATGAAGAAGATAGAGTAGAACTAATGACGACCGTAGAACTTTTTCAAAGTATCCTGAGGAACGCTACGAAGAGAAAAGCGCCAGAAACCATTGAAATTCAAGAGCCAGAACCATTGCAAGACAGATTGAAACACGAAGGAGACGCATAATGCCACTAACAGAATTATCAACCAAAGCGACGACGCACGAAGGCCGGGTTATCCAGGTCGTCGGTGTGGTTGTCGACGTAGAATTTGCAGACCATAAGCTGCCAGCCATCCTCAATGCCCTTCGTGTAGAGATTGATGGCCGTAAGCTACTACTAGAAGTTGCCCAGCACCTCAGTGAAACGGCTGTAAGGACAATCGCCCTTTCCAGCACTGATGGACTGATGCGAGGAGACGTCATCGAGGATACGGGTGCGCCAATCTCGGTTCCAGTCGGCGACGCGACGCTTGGCCGTATGTTCAACGTAGTCGGCGAGCCAATTGACGGCCTGAAAGAAAACAACTTCAAGCAGTCTGCTCCTATTCACCGGGCGGCACCAAGCTTCGAAGACCAATCAGGTTCTCAGGAAGTGCTTGAAACGGGAATTAAGGTTATTGACCTTATTTGTCCTGTTCTGAAGGGTGGTAAGGTCGGACTCTTTGGTGGTGCTGGTGTCGGTAAAACTGTCTTGATCCAGGAGTTCATCAACAACATCGCTAAGTTCCACTCTGGTTACTCCGTCTTTGCTGGTGTTGGTGAGCGTACCCGTGAAGGAAACGACCTATATAATGAAATGAAAGAGTCAGGTGTTATCAAGAACACCTCGCTCGTCTTCGGGCAGATGAATGAGCCACCAGGTGCTCGTCTCCGCGTCGCCCTGTCCGGCCTGACCATCGCCGAAGGCTTCCGCGACCAAGGCAAGGACGTGTTGCTGTTCGTGGACAACATCTTCCGCTACACCCAGGCTGGTTCTGAGGTATCTGCCCTGCTCGGCCGCTTGCCATCTGCAGTGGGCTACCAGCCGAACCTGCAACAGGAAATGGGTGCCCTGCAGGAGCGCATTACCTCAACTAAGGAAGGTTCAATTACATCCGTCCAGGCAGTGTATGTCCCTGCCGACGATTTGACTGACCCTGCTCCGGCAACGACGTTTGCCCACCTCGACTCTACAATTGTGCTTAACCGTGCTTTGACTGACCTCGGTCTCTACCCGGCCGTTGACCCGCTCGACTCAAACTCAACTATCCTCGATCCAGAACTTGTCGGCGAGGAGCATTACCAAGTCGCCCGCGAGGTACAGCGCATACTACAGCGCTACAAGGACCTGCAGGACATCATTGCCATTCTTGGGATGGAAGAACTGTCCGACGAAGACCGCCAGACAGTGGCTCGGGCTCGCCGCATCCAGCGCTTTCTGACACAGCCATTCTTCGTGGCTGAAATCTTCACCAACAACCCCGGTAAGTATGTCAGCCTCAAGGACACCATCAAGGGCTTTCGTGAGATCCTGGATGGCAAGCATGACGACAAGCCGGAAAGCGCCTTCTACATGAAGGGCGGCATCGACGAGGTCAAATAAGGTGACTGCGGGTGAACGTCAAGGTGAACCTAAGTGGGTAAAGGAGTCATTGGCTGAAGACCCTTGGCTTCGAGCACTGATGGGGATGATGGCTATTCGTAGGACTGATTCGGAATCTGTATCATTTGAAGCGGTTACAGATCACGGAGCTATTACACCTATAGAACCAACTACAGTATCACCGAATTCGGGAGTTGAAGCCGGTATTGCCGCTCGTAAACTGACTGAAAGAATGGGTAAACCTACCGAAACAGTAATGCTAGAGCCAGAGAAAGATTACCTATGAACTTAGAACTCATTACACTGTCCGGCGTAAAGTACAAAGCAGACGCTTATTCAGTAGTTCTGCCGACTGCCGGTGGTGAGATTACAGTACTGCCTGGTCATGAGCCGCTGCTCGCAGCTCTCGTCCCTGGTGCTATATCCATTCGCAAGCACAAAGACGACACAGAGCTCGATCATTACGCTACTTATGGTGGTGTCGTCGAAGTATCTCCAGAGCGTACGCGCGTCCTAGTCGATGAAGCCGACAACGACGATGAGATCAACCAGGCTGAAGCCGAAAAGGCGCATGAAGCAGCTCTTAAACTCTTGGCTGAAGCGAAGACCCATGTCGAGCTTGAGCATGCCCAGGCACTGGTTGACCGCCAAGCAGTCCGCATCAAAGTGAGTGACCTGAAGCGTCGCCACCGTGCAGGACGCTAGAGTTATTTGCTCAATTTGATATTGAGTGCTGTCTGTTGTAATTCCATTTAGTAAGTAAGTGGATGCTTCAAATTGGGCAGCTAGTGCATTTCAGGCGATCAGCCTCAGCAGGTGGCTGCGGTGCGAGAGTTGTTGAAAGATTACGAGCCCGTTCACGGCGAACAAGTGCGGCCAATAGTACCGTCGCACCTTTCAAATATGCCGTCTCTAAGGCAGCATTGCCGTTACTTTGCTTTCGGGCTGCACTCAAAATAGTTATAGCCAGTGGAGGATTTGCCAGCGTTAGTTCGCGAATCAAGGTTTTAACGTATCGAGGATCAGATTCTAGGTCGTGCTGAATAGCAGCGAGCATAGAAGCCTGGATTGCTGCCAGTTCAGTATATCCATCTATCAGAGGTTGATGTGAAAGAGGTTCTGGCATAAATATTCCCCATTACATATCTCTAGAATAGATGAGCCATAAACCTTATGTCTGTGATTATTACTACTCGCATCCTTTTCTTTTGTATATTGCCTTGCATGCCCTTACTTCCAGGCGTAGAATAGCCATGAAAGTTTTCAAACGATTAAGCAAGTGAAATTTTTAATATGACTGAGAGTTTTCCTATGCATAGCTATGATCCCAACAACAGATCTGTCGAACAATCAACAGGTGTAGAGCTACTGGAGCAGTTGAAGGCTGCGATGTACGAAAAGTCGCGGTCTGAAGGACGTCTAGTCAAACTAGGGCCACTGAAGAATGAGCAGAATGCTCCTCTCTGGAATTCGGACGGAATTAGTTTGCAGCGCCGGGTTGATGCTGGAGAAATAACGGCAGATGAGCTGGCGACTGCTGACGCTGCAATTGAAGAATCCTTTGTTCCGACTACTCCTGGTGCTCGTAAGCGTTGCATAGATGGCAGTACTGGTGCTGGATATGACGACACTGACCCACGCGACTATGGACGCCCGCTCGGACCGCAAATCCAAGGTGGAACTGTAGGTGAAGCCGTGGCACTCAGAATGGCCCATGGTATATCAGAAGATGAGCAGGACGTAACCATCATAGACGATATTGCTACTGTTGCCCGGGAGCGGAAGTCTAAATTCGCTGAAGGCGCCCACGATGATGATAAATCACGTGATCATACTGTTAAAACTGGTTGTGGTCAGGTAGACGGCGGCCCCCGCAAGCAGCCCCGCTACAACCAAGCTCTCTATAGTGAAGTATACCTACCAACTGCAGATGCCGTCCTGAGCCTTGCGGGTCTGCAAGCTCCTGAGGGAGGTTATGAACGTATAGAGCAAACTGCTGCCGTACTTGCAGGGCGACCAGAGTACTTCAGCTCTCCTGCCAAAATAGTTGCAGCTGTACGCCAGGAAAATGCCGACGGTATAGAAACAGTTATCCGGCCACACAATGAGACGTGGCTCATAATTAACTTAGTTCCAAACACGACATTTCATCGGGACAATTTCAATGCCCGTACCGATAGTAAAATACAGTGTTTTGGACTAGACGCCTGGAATATTGTTGAGGAACATGACCCAATGACGGCTTATGCTCTGGTCGTTGATGCGGCTGCAACTTTCATGGACCTCACCGATGGATCAATCGAGGTTCAAGTCCGTCTTCCTCGTGTCGATACGAGCGCTGATATTCATTCCTCATAGAAGCGATCGAGTACCTCTGCCTTGCATTAAACGGTTTAAACAATTATCCTGTTTAGTATAACTAAGGAGGAATCTCAAATGTTAGCCAGAAATAAACTTGCCATGCTGGTGGCTGAGTTTCTCGGAACTGGTATCTTAACGCTTGCGGTGCTCAGTGTGCAGCGCTCGCAGCTTGGCCTTGCCTACTTCGTAGCTATTGCCGCTGGTCTGGCGGTTGCGCTGCTAACGTACACGTTCAGTCGTGTTTCGGGTGCTCACTTCAACCCAGCTCTGACGATCGCACTGTGGACAGCCCGCCGGGTTAAGACTGTACCGGCTTTGACCTACATCGTAGCCCAGCTGCTCGGTGCATGGGCGGCGTATGGCCTGTACCGTTACTTTGTAAACACTGACGTGCAGCAGGTAACGCAAGCCTTCAACGGCCGTATCCTGGTTGCTGAAGCTATCGGTGCTATGATCTTTGCGCTTGCTTGGGCTGCAGCAGCATACAACCGCTCAGAAACTCCTCGTTTCGCGGCTATGGCTGGTATCGGCTACACACTGGCAATTATCATCGCTTCAGCAGCGGCAGTTGGCCTAGCCAACCCAGCACTTGCCGAAGGTGTTCGTGCATGGGAAGTCTTTGGCGAGAACGGCTGGGGCAACTACGTCCTTGGTCCTGTCCTCGGTGCTATCATCGGTGTGAACCTGTACGGCTTGCTCTTCGATGAAACTGCATCACCATTCCGCGGACTCAAGGGTTCTCGCTTTGGCTCTCGGGTTTCATCAAAGTCTACGGTTACGACAGTCGATGATGACGATGACGACGACGATGACGTTGTAGCGGCTGATGTGACACCGGTTGAGGCACGCTCTACTACTGAAGAGTCAGTACAGGCTAAGAAAGCTGCCAAGAGAGCAGCAGCCAAGAAGAAGCGCTAAGCTTTACTGAATGCTCGAAAAAACCGGTCATTGTGGCCGGTTTTTTCTTATGCTTGGTTTATGCGATGGCTAGGCAGCATTCAATGCTACTGAATGAATGAATGAAATCATAAATTTAGGTGGCCTTAGACGGTGCCGTTTAGGAGATCTTGCTCGAACTGCTTTATTCCTGTGAGTGTGGCAGGATAGCGAGATATGTCGGGAATGCGTACTGTGTTGACGTGCTCCCACATCACGCGTAGCAGCTGCTTCGTCTGTTCGAGCTCTTGCTCGTCGAAACTCAGATCGAGGGTGCAGATGTTTCCTTTATCATCTGGTTCTATAAACTCCAGCCGGCCGACTGGTACTGTATAGCCTTTGTAGGTGCGTGAGCTCTCTATAAGCAGCTTATAACAGTAGAGTTGCAGCCGGTACTTGTGCAGCTTGGCGTCCTGCTTCCAGGAGCTGTAGCAAGCCCCAGTTTTGTAGTCGACCACTGTGATCTGCTTATTCTTTTCATCAATTTCCAGTCGGTCGATTCGACCGGACAAATGCGCGGGACCGACAAAGATGCCTTCGTGCTTGAAGCTGCGTTCCACAACGGCAGGTATTGCAAATATGTGCTTTCGTTCGGTGAGCCAGGCCTGAAGCGCGGCATGTCCCCGTTTGATCTCAATGCCTGCTCGACCATCAGGTAATTTCTTGGCAATGATGCGTTGGTCGAAATACTGCAATATGTCGCCCTGCGCTGGCAAGAAGCCTGACTCGGAGACTTGATGCTGTATCCATTCTAGCGTTTCATGGACGGCCGTTCCATATTGCCCGTCCAGAGTTGGCGCTTCCGGTATGCCAAGAATGGTACCAAAGAAGAACCGCAGTGGTCCGGCATATTCGAGATCCAAAAACGCAACCAGGTGCGTCGGACTTAGTTGGTACGAGTCTAAACGCTCTGAGAGCAAATTACGGAGGCTGATGTCTGCCAGGCTGTCAGTGTGTTTCGTTCGCCAGTCAAGTTGCAACAGTTCGAGCGCTGGTGCATCACTATCGAGTTCGCTGACGAGCTGAGACGTCTCGGGCAGGATCATGGCGGCGTGCTGGTCGCTTCCTACTTCACGTTCATCGAAGTATTTGAGCCGTGTTGACTGCTTGCCGCTATGCTGCTGCCGTGAGCTCGACAGATGCAGTCCGTATTTGGCACGCGTCACAGCCACAAATAGGAGCCGGAGGCGTTCGTCGTCATTCGCGCCAGCATGCCTGATAGGCTGCAGGTTGACCGGAAGGGTGAGTTTGTTGGTGTTGCCGCGGGCGGATGAGCCCCAGATCTCGTCCTCGCACTGCACCAGGAAGACGTGTTCGTACTCCAGCCCTTTGGCTTTGAAGACGGTCATCAGCTGCACGGCATCGGCTTGCTGGTTGTACGGGCTAGTATTAGTAATCTGCTGACCGGCAGCGGTATACAGGTCTATGAAGGCTACAAAGTCCGCCAGAGTCAGAGCCGATTCGACAGATTC
>DATHYB010000047.1:0-5780 GCA_035459365.1 Candidatus Limnocylindrales bacterium | reverse complement strand
CGTAGTTCCGGTGTCTCTAGCAGTACTTTACTCCACGACAGACTGTCTTTCTTGCCGTCATTTACCTTCCAGGCGGTGCGCCAGACGACATCAATTGGGATATGCCAAAAGTCATAGCTCAGTACTTCCGCCCATAGTGCGTCAGCCAAACGGTCTTCACCTGCAGCCAGGGCAAGTACCAGCCGGCTCATGGTGGCAAGTTGTTTGACGACGGGCGCCTCGAGGATGTTCTCGCGCTTTTCGTAGCGTACCGCTACACCTTTGTTGTTGAGATAGGGCACCAGTGATTCGAGGTATTTATGCTTCGGGGCCAGGACGGCTATCTCGCTTGGAGCGGTTCCCTGCTCGATCAATCGGCTAATTTGCTCGGCTACCCATGCACGTTCGGCTATAGGGCTAGGGAACGATACTCGATCGATATGCGCCGGCGGCAGACTGGGATTTGCAGCGACCAACCGCTTTGTCATATTGGGAAAATGCTGCGTTAACCGCCCTTCGACCTGCTCGGCAATATTGTGGGCAGTGGCGAGTATATCAGCGTGGGAGCGATAATTCTCAACGAGGTTAATAACCTGTACCTCTTGATACATCCGGGCAAAATCAAGCATGTTGGAATACTGGGCTCCTTGGAATGCGTAAATTGCTTGATCGTCGTCACCGACAGCGAGAATGTTCGGCCGGCCTTCATTGATCGGGTTGTCTGTCAGGAGCTGAATCAGCCGTAGCTGCGCGGCATTGGTATCCTGAAATTCGTCGAGCAGAATATAGAGGTATCTTTCCTGTAGCGTATACTGCAAATCGGGGTTCTGCTCAAGCATTTCGATAGCCCGCAGGATCATGTCGTCAAAATCATAGAGGCCGCGTTCAGCGAGCGCAGCCTGGTACTGTTCAAGTGTCCGGGCTAGGGCTTCAAGCCGCCGGTTCTCGAGCTCACCGGCAATGACAAAGTGGTTGTCTGCGTCCTTGGCCAGCCAACGGTTTTTCCAGACGGTCAGCGGCGTTGTTTTCTCAAGTGCAGCCGCGTCGCTGAGGGCCGAGCGAAGGTCCTGGACGGCTACCTGGGCCAGTGCTCCAAAGGGCTCGGCGCCGGATTGCCTAGGAACGAGCGGCTCAAGCCGGCCGAGCACCTGTTCAAATAGTGGACTGGCTTTTTTATAACCAGGCATAGCCTTGAAGCCTTGCAGCGTGTCTTGGAGCTGCTCGCTTCCTTGTGCTATGAATGACAGGTTTTCATGGGCAATAGCGCGCAGGCGATCTGGCGTCAGGAGGGCGCGTTTGACTTCACTGAGCGATGACATCAGGTCACCGAGGTGGTGCCTGGACTGTTTAAGCGGATTGTCATATGGCATGGAATCAACGATTGCGCTGATGACTTGGCGCTTGGTGAGGTCATCTATCGGCGTCTCAAGCCGGAGGGCACCGAAATATTCTGGGTAGCGTTTGATAAGGTCGCCACCGAAGGCATGATATGTCCCGATAGTCACCTCGTAGGCAGCTTGACCGATGAAGCGTGTCAACCGGTCGCGCATGTTGACTGCCCCGCTCTCGGTGAATGTCAGACAGAGGATATTTCCTGGCGGAGTATCAGTTTTTTGTAAAATATTTGCGACCCGGGCGCTCAGTAGCTGCGTTTTCCCGGTGCCTGGACCGGCAATAACAAGAACTGGACCGTCGAGCGTATCGACGGCCTGTTTCTGGTCGGCATTGAGCTTGCCGTACGCTTCCTGGAAAGCATGCATTATATCTAGTATAACTGAGGAGCCTGAAGCTGCGTACTACATACCCGAGTATTCGGGTGCGGCTTCGTACGCTATGCAGACGTCGCACTCTTCTTCATGGCCAAAGCCGGTAAGCCACTGTTTGTGTGCTTTCCACCACGGCTCGTAATCGTTGAAAGCTATGTAATCGGCTGCTTCCCGCAGCCCCCAGCCGAGGATGCCATAGATGCGAACTGAGCCCCACATGACTGCGGCCCAGCGTTCACCCACTGGGATAACGGTGATTGGCTTTTTGACCTTGTAGCTGCGTGGTTCTTTGCCATCGGCGCGCCGTTTGATAGTATCAGCCACGTACAATCCATCATGCAGGGCGGTCTGTGCCATGCCGCTGTACGGCGTATTAGCGTTGTCGCCTATCACGTACACATTTTCATCGGCTTGCAGGTACATATCAGTCGCCACTTTACCGCGCGGCGTAAGGTTGAAGGCATTGTCCTTGAAGAATGGATGGTTCGTAACTCCGGCCGTCCAGACAACCGTGTGGCTGCGGATTGGTTTGCCATTAACTGTCAGGTCATCGGCCGAAAGTGCTTGGACGGCGGAACTCGTGCGAACCCGGACGCCCAGCCGCTTCAGCCGTCGGGTGATCAAGCGGGAAGTGTCCCTTGGCATGCGCGGCAGCAGACGAGGGCCGGCTTCGATCAGATCAACGTGAACTGCGCGGTTTTTGATGCCATGCCGCTGCATAGTTTCATGAATGTAAGCTGGTAATGCGCCTGCGAGTTCTATGCCAGTGGGCCCACCGCCGACGATGACATAGCTGAGGTCGGGGCGCCGCTCGTCTTCGAGCTGCTCGTGAATGTGTTGTTTGAAGCGGATGACCTCTGCCTGGGATTTGATGCTGAACGAGTGCTCGGCCATGCCTGGCACTCCAAAGAAGTTCGTTACCACTCCGAGGCCGAGCACGGCGATATCATAAGAGATGGCCCTGCCATCTGAAAGTGTTAGGACTTTTGCCCGCCTGTCTATGCCGGTTGCGCTGCCCTGCACCACCTTTACCTCTTTTTGGTCGAAAATCTCTGAAACCGGAATGCAAGCATTGGCATGCTTGCCACCGGTAGCCGTATGGTAGAGCGTCGGGTAGTAGCGGAAGCTGTCGCTGTCGGATACTAGGGTGACGGAGAAACGAATGTCATCGGCGAGTTCAAGCGCAGCCTTGATGCCACCGAAACCCCCGCCAACAACAAGTATGTGTTGTTTTTTCATTACTCTCAGTATACAAAACCATGAGCGTAATGGCTACTTGGCGTGAGCGGCTTTTTTATAATTATGTGAATAAAATCACAGCGAGTCTACCCTGCTGCCGTACAATAGATAACTTGTAAAGGAGACAAAATAATGTCAGAACTCGTAACCCGAACAAATGTTATGCTCACAGGAACCGCTCTCAGTCTTGTCTTGACGGGGTGCGGATCTGGAGCTTCCGAAACAGAGTCGACTGCTAATCGTATTGAACCTACCTCATCTCCTGCTACTGCAGCTACAGCAGAACCACGGCCAGAGACGACAAACATTTTCGCCGGAAAAGTTTGCGACTCCTTATCACTATCCCCTGTTGTTGGAGCAGACGGACAGCTAGGTTTCTGCGAGGAACAGCAGGCGACCGGCGGAGCTGATGTATTGAACAGTACCAAAATGCTAGTGGCCACACCGGGCGTTTGGCACTTGGCGCGACAATCGAGGTCAGCTGCGTACAGATTGGGCCTGCAAAGGCCGCTGAATCGGCTGCAACCGATCCGGAGCGTCCAGGTGCAATCTGGTATAAAATCAAACGGCCTGAACAGTTTGCCGGTAACTATGTTGCAGCTAATACTTTCTGGAACGTACAAGACCACGACACTCCCTTTGAGCAACAGCCGGTTTCAGATCCACGCGTGCCCGACTGTAAAAGCTAGTCAGCTTTTGGTAGAATCATTCAGCCCAAGGCTTCCGTTAATTGCATAAGCGCTTACAAAAAGTTATGCTTATGTATATATGGAGCAGATAAAACAAAAACTGGTTCGTCTCGGATTTCAAGGTGATATTGACGACTCAGCTGCTACTCGTGACTTATATAGCCACGACGCTTCCCTGTTCGAGGTGAGGCCAGAACTGGTAGTGGCGCCAAAAACCAGCAAAGACTTAGAAGAATTAGTGAAATTGGTTGCTGCTAATAAGCATACGATGCCAGAGTTGTCTCTGACTGCCCGGAGCGCCGGAACGGATATGTCCGGCGGTGCAATCAATGACTCTATCATTGTTGATTTTACGAAATACTTCACGCAGATCGGATCGGTGACGCCAACATCTGCCACAACCCAACCTGGCGTCTACTACAGGGATTTTGAAAAGCAAACGCTTGAGCAAAAAGCCCTCATGCCCTCCTACCCTGCATCACGCGACCTCTGTACTGTCGGCGGCATGGTTAACAACAACTCAGGTGGCGAGAAGTCGCTAGAGTACGGTAAGATCATTAATTTCGTGACTGAACTCAAAGTCGTTTTTGCGGACGGCGTCGAGCGTATTGTCAGGCCTCTCACCAAGCAGCAGCTCGACAAGAAGATGCGCCAAAAGGACTTCGAAGGTAGTGTGTACCGCGACCTGTTTCACCTGATTGAGTCGAATTATGATGCTATCAAAGCCGCTCGACCGCAGGTAAGCAAGAACTCAACCGGGTACAACCTCTGGGATGTCTGGGACCGGGAGACGGGCATATTTGACCTGACAAAACTGATTGTCGGTGCCCAAGGAACGCTCGGCTTCACAACTGAAATGCAGCTTCGCCTGGTGCCTGCACGCCCGCACTCTGGTTTGCTCGTGATCTTTCTACGTGACATAGATAAACTCGGTGACCTGATCAATGTTGTGCTGAGTCACAAGCCAGCGACGTTTGAGTCATTTGATGATGCGACATTGATCCTGTCCATCAAATTCATGCCCTATTTCTTAAAAATGCTTGGAGTCAAAGCCTTCATCCGGCTGCTGATCGGCTTAATCCCTGACGGCTTACAGCTAATCCACGGTATTCCGAAACTGATTCTCATGGTTGAGTTCAATGGCGACACTCCCGAAGAGGTCAAAGACAAGATCAAAGCCCTGCACAAAGAACTCGGCATGAAGCGGGCATATTTTGAAATCAATGGCTTTGAAGAAACGGATACCGAAATTAAGAGCGAAAAGTTTTGGACGATGCGGCGCCAAAGCTTTAACTTGCTTCGCAAGAAAGTAAAAGACAAGCATACGGCGCCGTTTATCGACGACTTAATCGTCAATCCGCCGTACCTCAAGGACTTTTTGCCAGAACTGAGAGCGATCATCCATAAGTACAAACTGTTTGCGACTATCGCGGGTCATATGGGCGATGGCAACTTTCATATCATTCCGCTGATGAAGCTCGAGGACCAAGAAGAACGTGCCAAAATCCTGCCGGCTATGAAAGAAGTCGATGAGCTCGTTCTCAAATACAAAGGCTCTTTGTCTGGCGAGCATAATGACGGGCTGGTGCGCGGTCCATGGTTAGAACAGATGTATGGCCCGGAGGTACTCGCACTTTTCAAAGAAGCAAAGCGGATTATGGATCCCGAGAACATTTTCAACCCGCATAAGAAGGCTGATGCGGACTGGAACTATTCATTCAGCCACATCCGCGACCATTTCTAAGCAATTCTTGGTGCTTATTTGCCCTGCCGGAGGCCGACTATCAGTGAGCCGATTGCGGCCCCGATGGCTACTAAAATTGCCGGAAGCGTGATAAAAATCAAGATCAGGATTGACATACCCATACCGAGTAACTGCGGTGAAGTGTCGGCTGGTGTTGGTACGAGTTGGCGAGCGACAAAACCGCTGATGGCTGCGACAATAGCAGCCGAGATGCCAACGTACGGCAAGGCAGACTTCTTGCCTGCGGCGGCTTGAACTATCTTCTGTGCTTCTTTATCCATGTGTCCTGGTTTGTTCGGCGAGCTGGTGTCGCACTTTTAGGTTACAGACCACTGTTACTGATATCAGCATTAGTCCCATAAT
>DATHYB010000046.1:0-3515 GCA_035459365.1 Candidatus Limnocylindrales bacterium | reverse complement strand
CCAGCATAAGCCGTTTTTCTTCAGCAGTCTTCTGCAGATTACGAAGTTCCCTTATGAAACTGGGATTATGATAGACAGATTTATCATCAAGAATATTAGCTATGCTTTCAATTTTGGTAGCCTGTTCAGCGATTCCTTGCTCTATTTCTAGAAACTTACGGCCAGCAACTCGTGCCGCGGCATAGTAGGTAACAAGATCTTGCCGATGCAGTTCAAGAGGTGACAAACCGCCTACTAACTCTTCTAAGGTACTTTCGGCTTGTGGATCGGTATCACTCCAGAAAAGGCGAGAATCTTCTTCATGCATTATGAACAGATCCCTTAGCCGATAGATGCTATTGTGTACGCTGCAGTTTCGGCGGGCGTCTTGATCTCGATCTCGTCGCCGACTTTCTTGCCGATCAGAGCTTTGCCGATTGGTGATTCGTCGGAGATTTTGCCTTCCAGTGGATCAGCCTCAACAGTACCAACGACTTGAAACTCTTTGGTGCGGCCGCTGCCTTCAAGCTTGACGCGCGAACCCAATCGAACTGAACTGCCGCTCTTTGGGGCTTTGATAATATCAACGTTCTGCAAGATGTGCTCGAGCTCACTAATGCGCTCTTCGTGCTTTTCTTGCTCCTGACGAGCAGTTTGATACTCGGCGTTTTCCGAAAGGTCACCAAACTCACGAGCCGTCTTTATACGCTCGGCAACTTCGCTGCGCTGAGAAATAAGGTGTTCAAGTTCGGCCTTGAGTTCGGCCACACCTTCTTCTGTTAAATGAAATAACTTTTTCATACCCTTGCCTTTCCTTCTTCGGTATACGCTCGGCCCCTAGCCAGAACTGTAATCACCGTCATTTAGGGTTAGTATACCAGACGGTCTCTGCCTCTTCGACGGTTTAGCTTATGAAGCACATTTGTCGATGAGTTCTTGTCTGTTAATGTTCTCGGATGTATCGGCCGTCCGAGCCTTGAATTCGTATGTATTAGCAGCAACTGTTTTGCTACTTATTACGACACGATATGGTATCCCGAGCAGGTCCGCATCCGCGAACTTTTCACCCGCCCGTGCATCTCGGTCATCATATAGTACCTGAATGTTTTTGGCTGTCAATTCCTCATATAGGTTATCTGCTGCAGCGGAAACATCAGGGGTGGCACCCAGTCGAGCCAGATAGATTGTAGCAGGCGCGACCCCTTCTGGCCAGACGATACCACGGTCGTCGGCAAACTTCTCAACGATCACGCCCATGACCCGCGTGATACCGATGCCGTATGAACCGAGATGGACATATTGCTGTTGACCCTGCTCATTGGTGAATACAAAATTAGTCTGCTCACTCTTGTGCGTACCGAAGTTGAAGATATTGCCTACTTCAGCCGATTTTGCAAAAACCAATTCTTCCCCAGTTATGGGATCGACGTCACCTTCTCGGGCAACTTTAAAGTCATAGAACCGCCCAGGGAGGGCAACATCCCTGTCGAAGTTAACATTGATCGCATGATAATTCGTTTTGTTGGCACCCGTTTCGAAATTGCTGAGGTCTTCAAGGGAATCATCCAGAAATACCCGAACTCCTTCTGGGATATTAACAATACCTGCATAGCCTATTTCTGCGCCGGTAAGATTACGGACAGTTTCTTCGGTAGCCAGTGCAAGGGAACTGCAACTCGCGACATCAATCAACTTGTCTTCGTTAACTTCGTAGTCTGACCGCAATGCAGCAAAAATCGCCTCTCCGGTATCGGTCGTATAAATGAGTGTTTTGGTGCTTTTTTCGATGGGAATATCAAAAGCTTCCAGCAAGGCTTGCACGCCTGTAATACCAGGCCGCTCCTGTTCTTCGTACGATTTAAACTCTTCGACCATGTTTGTCTTACCCGCTTTTGAAACGGCAATTTCCAAATTATGCCAGGTTCCTTCACTCGTTTTTACAATGACGTCTTCGCCAGCGTCACAGATTGTCTGGAATTCGTGACTGTATTTAGTAAACGCCCCGCCGCTGGCAAAGGTGACAAAAGTGTCCTCACCGATGCCAAGCCGGTCATAGACGCGGTTGTAAGCATCGATCGTCGCTTGATAGAACGCATCATGTTGGGCTGCATCGAGGCTACAGGAATACATGTCCTTCATAACAAATTCGCGGCCACGCATAATACCGCTTTTGGCACGGAGTTCATTGCGCATCTTTGTCTGGAACTGATAGACGTTGATCGGCAGGTCCTTGTAGCTACTCAGGTACTGCTTGACCATTTCTATGATTGCTTCTTCGTGCGACCAGCCAAAACCAACGTCGGTGCCATCCTTGAGCTTAGATTTGAACCAGACATCGACTACTTCATCATCCCAGCGGCCAGTCTCTTCCCAGGTAGAGCGCTTTTGCAGGCTGCTCATGATAAGCTCCTGACCACCAATGGCATCCATTTCTTCACGGACAATCTGCTTGATGTTTTCGAGGACGCGCAGTCCGAGCGGCGTATAGGCGTAGACACCAGCCATAACTTTATAAACGTATCCCGCCTGGATGAGCAGCCGGGCGTTTTTGGATGTTTCATCAGCAGGAACAGATTTGGTTGTTTTGGTAAAGAGTTGTGAAAGTCTCATAGAGGGGCCTCAAATTTAATTGCTACAGGGTTAAAACGATGGACGAGCTACTACTCGCCTCGCGGGCACAGGGCCTGCGGCAAAGACGGAGTTATAAGGATAAAATGACGCGTCATATTGGCACTCATTGTACCCTAGGCCAGATGAAACACAAAGAGTGCGAAAAAGGCGACGCTGTTTTTGAGGCCGTGCAGGAATATACCCGGCCACAGGCTGCCGGTACGTTCGCGCATGTAGCACAGTACCATCGAGAGCACGAAGGTATCGATCGCCGCTACCCAGAGCAAAGGCGCCCCACTGCCAACCTGGAGGTGAGCTATAGCAAAGATAATACTGGTAATGATTGCCGCTCCCAGATACCGGAATCGTTTGCGTAAACTAGTATACGCAAAACCGCGCATCGTTATTTCTTCGACGAGCGGCGGCAGAATAGCCAAACTAATATAAGTGAGCGTGAGCGCAAGGATGCCCCGCGCCGCGTCGAAACCAATCTGCTGCTCCTGATCAACATTGATACCGGGAAATAAACTAGTAATCGCTGTTAGGACCAATCCATACCCAATCGCATAAAACGGAATCGCTACTAGCGCTATGCCCGCGTCACGCCACCCGGGCCGTACCAGACCGAGCTGACAGAATGAGACGTTATGCCGGCGGATATACAGGTACAGCAGCCCGACAGTAACCGCTTCGGCAATCAGGATGTATACAAACTGGGCAGTCGTCGACTGCTCGACCCAGGTTTGAGCTTGTGACGCAGTCCAACCGCGGGCTATGGTATAGAGCCAGAGGACTGCGAAACCAAGCAGCTGCGACCCGACAAAAATCGCGACGACCAGCAGCAACGCAATGAACGGTGACCACGGCGGAAACAACTGCTTCGGCGCCGCCGTCTGGCTAGTCTTTGATTCTTGTGGCTGCATAAA
>DATHYB010000045.1:0-4253 GCA_035459365.1 Candidatus Limnocylindrales bacterium | reverse complement strand
AGCCTTCAATATGACTCTGGAGACTGGCAGTATAGTCTTCCCCGCAACTCCCGAGCGAACCAAAACCCCAGAGCTGCTCTTTGAACAATTCACGAGCGACACTCACAATAGACTCTTTGGTGATGGCCTGAATACGCTTCGGGACTTGATAGTAGTCGTCGATTGACTCATCAAAAAAGTACCGGCCGCTATAGCCGCTGGCTGTACCGCTCACCGTCTGGGCACCGCGTTGGAACCGTCCGAGGGCGTACTGCTGGGCAGCTTCAATGTCTGCCCGCTCGAGATCACCGGCGAAAATCTTTTCAAGTTCAGTGACGATAATCTCAAACAAGGCGGCGGCATTTTTGGGCGAAACCTGGGCCCCAAACCACCAGTTACTGTTCAGTTTTGCCTGACCCACACCCGAGCTCATACCATACACCAGTCCCCGTTCTCGGGCTGCCCCAAGAATTTTGGAGTGCAACGTTTCAGTCAGCATCGTGTTGGATAGATTCAGGGCGTCGAGTTCAGCATCAGTCAGCCGGCGGCGCATGAAGGTATCAATATAGAAATAAATGTTTTTCACCGTCGGATTGTCGATATGGAGCGGCCGTTCAAGACGCTTCGGGCGTTCGTCAGGTAATTCGATGCGACCGTTTCCATCAGGGAGGCCAATGCTTGCCAGTCTAGCTTCTATCGTTTCCCGGCGTTTCGGCGTGATGTTACCAGAAATCACAAAGCGCATATTCGAGCTGGTATGCGTTGATTCGTAGTGCTCACGGATGTCTTTGAGCTTGACGTTTTTCATGAGCCGCAACCGCTCCTGGTCAGTTTTTGCCAGGAATCCATAGCTCTCGCGCAGCGCCAAGCTCAGGTGCCGGAAATGGTTGTTTGCCCGAGCCGTCAGCTCTTCGCGCACGTTGCCAAACTCGGCCTGATACTCTTCCCTCAGAAACAGCGGTTCCGTGATAGAGATCATGAGCAGGTCAAGAATCCGCTCCCATTCAAAGTCGGCGCATTCGGCTTCGTACGTAATGTCATAAACACTGGTTGAAGCATTGCTGTACGCCCCGTTTTTCTCGATCTCGGCCTGGAAATCGCGGGCCCGTGGATAGTGCTTGTTGGCTCCGAGCAGGATGTGCTCCATGAGGTGCGGCACTTCCCATTTATGCTCTTCAACAAGGTACTCGCCCGCTCGGAAATTGAGGTCGAACGTCATAACCTGGGCATTTGGAATGTGGATAATCAAGCCCTTCAGACCGTTTTTGAATGAAGCCTCAGAGACAGTGTGTTTCATCGCCCCGCTCCACTCAGACCATGGCGGCCAGCAGGTATCCAAGCTTTACCACTACTGCCAGAGCCTTTTGTCAGAGAATTTCGTATCTGTAGCGGTTCGGATTTGGGACGCACGAGATAAGCAGGATGTACCATACGACAGTCGATCTCCAGTTATTTACGTTTACGGGCTTTGATTTTGTTTTGGCGCTCGGCCTTGCGGGCTTTCTTGCGCTTGTCGACTACGACTTTCGTTTCGGCCTGCTCCGTCTTTTTGGAGACAAAATCAGCTTCCGTAAATTCATCGTTAGCCTCAGAAATTTGGTTAGCATTATCAATTGAGCCGCGGGCAGCTTTGGTCAGCTCAGTTTCGACTGGACGCTCAAGCTCTTCGACACTGATAGGTTGCGCATGGAACAGCGCCCGGACTACATCGTGGCGCAGTTGCTGCTGCATATCCTCAAAGAGCAACTGGCCGCGGCGACGGTACTCGACGAGCGGGTCCTGCTGCCCAACACTCATCCAGTGGATGCCTTCGCGGAGGTGGTCCATGTTCTCCAGGTGTTGCATCCACAAATTGTCCAGAATCTGGAGGTAGATATCACGCTCAACTTTGCGCATAATATCTGCCGTAAAAGCCGACTCGCGGGCAGCGTAAAATTCTTTCGCCTCTGTCAGCAGCACATCCTTGAACTTGACAGCTTCAGTATCAAACAGTCTGTCGAGCGTTTCATCATCAAACGGAAAGACCTCGCGGACAATATCTTCAAAGTCTTCAGTCGTGAGCAGCGGCGACGACGCGAGCATCCGGACTTCATCCTCGATAAAGACATTGATTCGCTTTTTGATGTCGGCCTGCAGCAAAATTTCGCGCCGCATGGCATAGGTCGCTTTGCGGTGACGGTTCATAACGTCGTCGTACTGTACGACGTTTTTACGCTGGTCAAAGTGGAAGCCTTCGACTTTCTTTTGCGCGCCTTCCAGGCTGCGCGAAATCAGACGGTTCTCAATTGGCGTTTCATCATCGACTTTGAGCCGGGTCATAATCTTGGCAATGCGTTCACCACCGAAAATCCGCATCAGGTCGTCCTCGGTACTGACAAAGAACTGTGTCACCCCCGGGTCACCCTGACGGCCGGAACGGCCACGGAGCTGGTTGTCGATGCGGCGCGACTCATGGCGTTCAGAACCAAGCACAAATAATCCGCCAAGTTCCTTAATACCCTCACCAAGTACAATATCCGTACCGCGGCCGGCAATGTTGGTAGCCAGCGTAACGGCCCCCTTCTCACCCGCCTGAGCAACGATTTTGGCTTCGCGTTCGTTGTTCTTGGCATTCAGGACTTGGTGCGGCACGCCGGCTTTTTTGAGCGCACCACTGAGTTCTTCGTTTTTCTCGATTGAAACAGTACCAATCAGGACGGGCTGGCCCTTTTCGTGTAGTTCCTGGACTTCTTTGATAATGGCCGCGAATTTACCCTTTTCGGAGCGGTAAATGCGGTCAGGGCGGTCAATACGGGCGACGCCACGGTTTGAAGGTACTTCAACGACATCAAGCTTATAAATTTGGTGGAATTCTTCGGCTTCCGTCATCGCCGTACCTGTCATGCCGGCCAGTTTTTCGTACAAACGGAAGTAATTTTGGAATGAGATCGAGGCGAGCGTCATTGACTCCTGTTGGACTTCGACGCCTTCCTTGGCCTCGATAGCTTGGTGCAAACCTTCATTGTAGCGGCGGCCTGGTAGCATGCGGCCCGTAAACTCGTCGACGATCACAATTTCACCATCAGTGGTTGCGACGTAGTCTTTGTCGCGCTTAAACAGTGCCTGCGCTCTCAGGGCTTGCTGTAGGTGATAAATCGTCCTGATGTTTTCGGCACCATAAAGATTATCAAGGCCGAGAATCTTCTCGACTTTTTCAACACCTTCGTCGGTCAGGATGACAGTTTTACGCTTCTCGTCCGTTTCATAGTGTTTCTCTTTGACCAGCTGGCGGACAACTTTGGCAAATTGCGCGTAGGCGTTACCACTGGTAACGGATGGCGCTGAGATAATAAGTGGCGTGCGGGCTTCGTCAATTAAGATTGAATCGACTTCATCGACGATCGCAAAATGCAGATCGCGCTGGCGCAACTGGTCAGTCTCGCGGACCATGTTGTCCCGCAGGTAGTCAAAGCCAAATTCGTTGTTGGTACCATACGTGACGTCAGCTTCATAAGCTTGCCGGCGAGTACATGGCCTGAGGTGCTGGAAGCGCGGGTCTTCATGCTCGGCATTCTCAAAAGATGGGTCGTAAATATACGAATGGTCACCCACAATAACACCCGTGCTCAGCCCAAGGAAATAATACACCTGGCTCATCCAGCCGGCGTCACGCTGCGCCAGGTAATCGTTGACGGTGACCACGTGTACGCCTTTGCCTGTCAAGGCATTCAAATATACCGGTGCCGTGGCGACAAGCGTCTTTCCTTCACCGGTCTTCATCTCGGATACATTGCCTTCGTGGAGCACCATGCCACCAATCAGCTGCACATCAAAATGGCGCTGGCCAAGTGTTCGCGTCGCTGCTTCACGCACAACGGCGAATGCATCAGGCAGAATTTTGTCTAATGACTCTTTCTCAAGGCGCTTCTTGAGTGCCTTGGTCTGTTCCTTGAGCTTGGTATCGCTCATTTTTTTGTACGTATCAGCGAGAGCGTTGATATCTTTAACTCGTTTCTGCAGCCGCTTGACGGTGCGGGCCTGCGGATCTCCGAGCACTTTTTTAAAAACAATGTTCACTAGTCTGTCCCCTTTTACTCCCGGCTAAGTCTGTATCGATGGGCTTAATTGTACCGGAGTGGGTGAAATAAATCGAACGTAATTTTACCTACATGTGGTAAAGCTCGCAAAACGATGCACTACGATTCTACGAGGACGGCTGTTCGCCGCCGCAAATGACGCGTCAAACGGTGCCGTAGCCGTGTCGCGCTCCGCAGGTCTTTGTACTTTCGGATATG
>DATHYB010000044.1:0-7980 GCA_035459365.1 Candidatus Limnocylindrales bacterium | reverse complement strand
TGACGCTTCAATATTCCAAGGTATGACGAACGGCCTGACTGCCGACCGGCCGGGCTTCTTGGATGACTTCGTCAAAAAATTCTTCAACTACGAGGAAGGCAAGAAAAACAAACTGAGTGAGGCGGCTGTCCACTACAACTGGATAATTGGGTCAATGGCATCGCCGAAGGGTTCGCTCGACTGCGTCCAGGCATTCGCTCAGACGGATTTCCGAAATGACCTTAAAAAATTCACGATCCCAACCTTAGTAGTCCATGGCGACAAAGACCAAATTGTACCGTTCGAGGTCAGTGGCAAGAAAGCTCATGAACTCATCGAGGGCTGTCAAATGGAGATTATCAAAGGTGGTCCGCACGGCCTGCCGGCGACACATGCCGAAGATATCAATAGAGTTCTGCTCGACTTCCTCAAACAGTAAGCGGCTTACAGTTTGACTGTTTCACCGAGAACAGTCCGTTCGCCGCGGATGTAGACGTTATACAGGGCTTTGACGCGTGCTAGCAGTTCGCGTCGTGTTGCATTGTTGGCTTCAATACGACTCGCCCGGCCATATGCTTCGACGCCGAAATGCCGGCACAGGTAGATTGCCCTCGGCAGATGCGAAGGGGCGCTAAAAATGACAACTTTCTTGAGCTGGAATACTTTGGCTGCCCGCTCACAGGATTCATAGGTGCTCCGGCCGGCATAGTCAGGTTGTAGGCGGCTAGCCGGGACGCCTCGTTTGAGTAAATAACGCCGCATGGCTTCCGGTTCGTTGTAGCCAGCAAAGCGGTTGTCGCCAGACAGTACCAGTGTCTCAACTTTTCGTTCATGATAGGCGGCTGCGGCAGCATCCAGCCTAGATTGCAATTCTTTGAACGGCCGGCCATCTTTGGTTATCCCGGCTCCTAGGACAATACCCACCCGTATAGACTCGGTGTTGCTTGCCGGCAGTATGTAACGTGCATGATGGTTGATAATCAAGTAACCGATGAGCAGGAGAAGAACAGTACAAAATATACCAAGGAGCATCAGGCTGCCTATATATATTTTATGTTTTTTGGCATAGTTGATGGTTGTTTTGAACAAGAACTGTAGTGATTGCATGCCTGGGATCTAGTATACCGCTATACGGAGCGAGAGCGGGCTCGAAGTTCTTGTAGCTCTTCCAGCGTCGGTGCTACGACTCCGAGGACTTCTTCGGCTGGAACAACGATATGTTCAGGGGGGATGCCTTTCCACTCGAGGGCAGGGCGCTCCCTAGGATCCAGTACCACAGTTATGTCACCCTGCCGAGCAAGGGTGACTGTCGCGATGTCGTTTTTATTGTAAAGAACGCGTACGGGATCAGTATCTCCGGTAACATCGATCCTGCCATACAAGGCTCCGAAGAAGCGTTCAGCGTACTGCTTGACGCTGGCAGCAGTGCCTGCTAGTACTGGTTTACGCCCGTCGGCGATTTGGACTATCTTATCCATGACAATCTCATTAGGATCGACCAAGATGACTTCACAGCCGCGCTCCTCTGATAATTGCTGAAGCCGTTGCTCAAGGCATAGCTCTTCTGCTAATGCGTTATCGTTACTGTATGAAGCAGTTTGATAACACTCGGCTTGTTCACCGTGGCCGATGACCATAACTGGTTTACGTGGAATTCCCTTACGGTCGCAGAATTCATCGCTAGTTTGTATGTAGTATACGACCCTTTCGACGCTGATGTCATAGTCATCTGGCCCAGGCAAGAATTCCTGCGAAGGGGTGATCGGAAAGACCATCAGCTGTCCGGCGTGTTCAAGGTCTGCCCGGTCTAAGGCTTGAAGCGTCTGGGCATGATCAGCTTCCTTCGGAAGGTGCGTCCAAGCTCCGTCAGTCGCGGTATATGAGACAGGAAGCACTTGGTCCGGATATTTGCGTGCTAGATTGCGGACGAAAGGGTCACCGTTGCCAATGACTGCAACAGTCGAGTCCTGGGGTATGCTCCATCGAATAGTGCCATCTGCCATCTGTTGTCGTATGTCATCCTGGGCGGCTTCGATGCGGTGGCGCATCCGGCGTTCACGGATTGCACCAACGGTACTTACAAAGATGCCCGCTACTGTAGTCGAGATAGCTCCGGCGAGTAATGCCTGGGGAAGGTGTTCCATTACGATAGGGTCTTTGACGACCTGGCTACCGACAGGTAGAATCTCATATGTATTATTGAGTGCGGTATGAACAGTTTTACTTAAGTGGCCGAGTGTTGGTAAATCATCACCTTGAAGCTATACCATAGTTTCGGTCGCGATATGTCCAGCGAGTAGCGCCGTCGGCAAGGCGGCCATCCGTTTGCCGATCCGGTCGAGCGCCCCCTCCTCGGGTGGAGTTTCGAGAAATTGTTCTGTAATGTTTGACGGTAATCGCTCGCCCTGTTCGTAGGCGCAGACGACGTCTTTCACCTGTTCGGTAGTCAACGGAAGGGGTTCGTATGGTTCGATCTTGTAAGGCTGGCTGGCCGGCGAAAATTCCATTGACGCATCATAGCAAGCAGACCTATTTCTGCATAGATAGAAAAGATACTATGTACTTTCGCAAAGTGATTGCGTTGCATATTAAACATCAAGCGGGCAGTTTGGTGGTTTTGTTTGACCCGCAGCGAAGATAGGGCTACTATTGCGCCATGAACACAGCCTCTATCCAGAGTACTGTTGCGATGGGTCTCTGTTTGAGTCTGGCAGCCTGTAGTGGGACAAACAGTCTACCGGCTCATGACAAGGATATGACTCCGGAGCAGCCAATTGTAAGCTTGGACGTCTTGCCCGAGACATTGCCCAGAGCAGTACAACGATTGGAGAGGGCAGCGGTCGCGGTTACGCTCCGGCTCGATCCAGCGGCTGATGCCAGCGGAAAAACTGATACTGAAAGCTACCAGCTAATACGAAGTTCCGGAGTTCGTGTTGCCGACAACCTGTACCTGACGGCCGGCCATGTAGTAACGGAGAGTGCGAATCGCCCACGACAGGGTGCGCAGGCTTGCGGTCGCCTAGCGGTTGAAGCCCATACCGCGCAAGCTATGGCGTCTGCAGTCACTCCGCCAGACGGTAGCGAGAAGCACCTGACGGGAATTACACTGCCAGCGCGACGTGTCGCAGGATCGTATTCAAAAGCAGAAAAATCAATAGTTCCGGATGTCGCCTTGATCGAAGTTGATGATACTCAACATATGGATAATGGCGAACCGGTAGCGGAAATCAGAACGGAAGCTATCAAGATCGGTGAGCCGCTATTTTTCTCTAATTATCAGCCAACGCCTGGTAACGAAGTTCGCACGCCCTCGGAACCCGAGCAACCCGTTCTTCCTCGCAGTCGTGTGCTTGCCAATCCGGCAATTTACGGCGGTGTTGTGCTCAAGCATTTTGACTCGGGAGAGCTGCTCCTTGCGACTGGACTGAAAAGTTATGGTGCCATCCACGATGTTTTCAGCCGCTCAGGAGCCAGCGGGGGACCGGTATATGATACAAAAGGCGCGCTCGTTGGTATCATCACCCGCGTGATGCCGAAACCGCTGCCAGAACTAGCTTATGAAGACCACCTCAGTTTAGAGGTTCAAAGCAAAGCGATGCCCGATACATCAGCGTATAGTATCATCCAAACCCTCGACTACAACCTCCTCCAGTCACTGAAGAAACAGTTGCAAACTGAAAAGGCTTGTTCACTGGGCAACACCATATCCTAGACCAAAGTAAAAAATTATATAGCAATATAGTAAATCTATTAGATAACTATATTAATAGCCATCGAAGATCACTGACTATTTTTCTTTTTCCTACGTAAGTAAATCTATAGCATATACAGTCCGTACTGCCTACAACAGGTGTTTACTCATGCCGTATTCAGTCCCTACAGAACAACTTCATACATTCATTCTTGATAACCACAAATTTGATGGCAAGATTCTTGCCGACTCAGAACCGCGTTGCCCGGTAGCTGATATTGCTGCGCGTTACGTAGTTGCTGGCTCGGCACTAGATTTTAGCTGGGATGATTTCTATAAGCAGCATTTTATAGAGCCTGAACTGCCAGCAGAAGGTGTGAAAGCTAAGCCCGGCATTGCCATTGATGAACATATTGATGCTATGTGGCAGAAGTTGACCCTACCTGCTTCAACAGATGGATACACGCGGATCGGCCTGCCGAACCCAACGGTCGTGCCTGGTGAGCGCTTTAGTGAATCGTACTACTGGGACTCGTATTTTACGATGCGTGGACTGGCAGTTGCCGGGAAATGGGATATGGTAGAGGGCATGGTAAACAACTTCGCCTATCAGATAGATCAGTTCGGCTACGTGCCGAACGGTGCCCGATTCTATTACCTCGGGCGTTCCCAGCCGCCGGTGTTTTCTCATATGGTGCGGCTCCTTGCTGAGCGCCCTGATGAACATGCCTCGGGCAGCCCACTGGAGCAGACCTCTTACAAGGAGACTATGACCAAATACCTGCGGCATATGCGCAAGGAGCATGAGTTCTGGACAGATGGCCGGAGTAGGATAGTGTCGGGAATTGGTGGTACGGCGGTTAAGCGGATGGTACTGATGCCAGACGGATCGTTCCTCAATCGCTACTATGACAGCAATGCCACACCGCGCCCAGAAAGCTATCGAAAAGACATAGAGCTTGCGCAGGATGCCGGCATTGAACAACCAACCAAGCCGCATGAGTTTTTCCGCTATATCCGTGCGGCTGCAGAATCAGGCTGGGATTTTAGCGGACGCTGGTGCGCCGATGGCAGGTCTCTCAAAACTATCAATACAACTGATATCGTTCCCATCGACCTGAACTCGTTACTGTATGACCTTGAAGCAACGATTGCTGAAGCTTCAGTCTATGCAGGGGAACCGGAACGAGCTAATTTCTACCAGAAAGAGGCTGAACGCCGCAAGGCCGCGATCAACAAATACCTTTGGGACGCACAGGATGGATTCTATTATGATTACAACCATCAACAAGGCCGGATGAACAAGTATCCGACAATGGCAGCTGCTTTTCCGCTGCATTCCCGAATAGCTAGCTTCGATCAGGCGGCGGCAGTAGCCACACGGTTGCAAACGGAATTCCTGCAGTCAGGAGGCTATGCAACGACGTTGCAGGAAACGCCCGAACAGTGGGATGGAGAGAACGGTTGGTCGCCGCTGCATCTCATCGCTCATACGGCACTCTGTAATTATGGATTTGATATAGCAGCAGAAGAAGGATCGTCGCGCTGGATTGGTCGAAATAAGGATCTCTTCGATCGTACGCGCCAGTGCCATGAGAAAAGTAACGTTGGTAGTGTTGTGAAAGCCGGTGACGGCGGGGAATACGAAGGCCAAACTGGTTTCGGCTGGACGAATGCAAGCTTGCTCGACTTGCAAAAATAGCTGGCTCATAGCTAGCGGGGTTCTGAACTATTTTCTACTAAAAGTACTTTCCAATCGATACTGCTAGTGCTAATATTGGTTTATCAAGTAAATTAAAAAGCTGAAAAGCTAAGGAGCATTAATGAAGCTACGACAAAATCAAGCAGGAAGCGCAGCAATGATTGCTGTTGTCCTGGTAGCACTGACTGTGATTGGCCTGGTTGGCTACAAAGTTATGTCTGCCAGCAAGACTGATAGCGCTAAAGCGAGCACGACAACTGCAGCTAGCGACAACCTCAACACACAGAAGGCATCTGACCTCCGCGCAAACCTCGTCACACTTGGTGTTGAGCACATGATCCTGACCAATAAGGCTGTTGACGACGCCCTCGACGGCGGCAAGGCTGCCAAGGAAAGCGGTGCAGCTCTCTACGCAAACGGTGACGCAATTGGCGCAGCCGTCGGTTCTGTCTACGGCGCAGAAGCTGAAAAGACTTTCAACACGGTTTGGAAGATTCACCTTGACGAATTTGTAAACTACGCAGTCGCTTCCAGTAAGGGTGATGCTGCTGGTAAGGCAAAAGCACTCGAGACTATCGACACGCAGTACACCAAGCCTCTGAGCGCATACCTTGCGAAGGCTAACCCAAACCTGCCTGAAGCTACCTTAAACGCTGTCCTCAGCGACCACGTCAAGATGACGGCCAAGATGATTGACGCCCACACTGCTGGCAACTACAAGGCTGAGTACGAAGAGCTCAACCACGCCAACCGGCACATGAAGGACATCATGAGCACCTTGGCTGGCGGTATCGTCAAGCAGTACCCTGAGAAGTTCCAGGACTAATCAGAGTTAGTATAGCTAACAAGAGCGGGCGGGCCACACACGGTCTGCCTGCTTTTATGTAAGGAGATCTATGAATCAGAAAAAAATAGTCATTGCAGTGATAGTTGTGGGGTTGCTATTCGTTGGCGGGCTCGTCTTTGCGGGCGCGCAGTCGGGTCAAAAGTCAGAGACGCAGCAGACAAGTGCCAACCAGGAAGTTGCCACAAAGGACGTTGAGATCAAGGGTTATGCCTTTACGCCGGCTGCGATCAAGGTTAAGGTTGGAGACACCGTAACGTGGACGAACCAGGATTCCGTCGAGCATAACGTTATTGCTACAAAAGCAGATCCAGCGGCACCAAATGGTCCACTAATTGGCAAAGGCGAGACCTACAGCTTTACATTCACCAAGGCCGGTACGTACGAGTACTACTGCAGTCCGCACCCGCACATGAAGGGAACGATCGTCGTCGAGAGTTAGCGCCGCGGCTAGACACTTCGTCAAACAGGTGCTTTCGATATGGAATCTTGCACCCGCTTCGCTATACTAAATCTTGATGGAAGAATCTCCCCCTATTCGACATACCCGCCGATCCCCAGAAGCGTGGGACCGGCTCGAAACGGTTGCCCGGGGTGCGCTGTGCGTGGAACAGTCTGACACAGCAAACGTTCGGCCGGCTATAGCGGCTGTCTCCCTTTTGGCCGGTGAATTGTCTGATGAAGAGCTTGATGCAAACCGATACTATGGACTTGGTGAGGTACTTGTTGAGTTCGCTCATCTCTTAGAAGAGCCAGATAACTATAAGCATCTTGTAGACCAAGCTGCTATCCGACTTGCCGCGGAGGTAGCAACAGACCGACTGCTCGCAAACCAGCCTGTCGGTTCGCTCCGAAAGACCGACCTGTACGCACCACATGTAAACCCTGTGTTTGATGAGGCTGCCTACATAGCAAGCCAATCGCTGCCGAAGGAAACGCAGCTGGTCGCCGATGTGCTGGAGGTGGTAGCGCGCATCAGGCGTGATAGCGGTGATATGCGCTATGGTCTGCGATCGGGCGCTCACGCACTCGTATTTCTATCTGAAGATGCTGTCGAGCAAATAGAGCGGGGCGAGCCGGCAGCCCGCCGCGTCAAGGAAACTGCCCTAAGCGGTACTTTGACTACACTGCAGTTTGTAATTGACGCGCATGTAGCGGCTAAGTCGGAAGTTTTCAGTCATAGGGACCAGGAGGTGCCACGAGATCCTCTTATGTCTGCCGAACAGATAGCGGGCCTGGATTATGCAAACGCTGCTGCTCGTATGGCTTCACTTCACATGGATGAATTTAGTAGTAGTAAACAGGTGGAAGGAAACCGGTTTTTACACATATCCGAAAGCGACGAGGTCCAGTTCAAAAGGGAGGAAGTTACCCCAAGGCCGAGCCCTGATCCGGCTCACGGATTCACGACGCTGCATCAAGAAGTAAGATTGGGCTGTCCAGCACTGCATGTCAACGGGCTGATGAAGAGAATGCGGGACATGGTGCCGGACATCCTTGAACGGGCAGAAACCGAACTCTCGAACCAGGATCTTTTGGTGGTAGATAAGCCGCCCGCATCCCGATCCAACTGCCCACGGTCTTGACCTCTCGACTATTTACGTTTACAGTGAGGCGGCTTCGGAGAATGATTTCCCAAGCACCTTAACAGGCGTAATGAAGAAGTGTACATAGCTTGATACCGGAGTATCGCATGTGCATAGAGCAAGGTATGTCCCGTGGTTTTCTACAGGACTAATCTAATCTACTACTGGGTAGTTCATG